>JBGPAO010000254.1:0-5586 GCA_041480755.1 Bacteroidia bacterium | reverse complement strand
ATCCTTCACACCCTGTAACCATTCGCCAAAACGTCCTTCTTTGATATGTTCGGGAATCCAATTTATTGTTTCCGCATTTTTTAATAAATCTTCTTTGACCGCAGTCATCTTGATAAACCAAGAATCCCTGAACTGTTAAAAGCTTATTAGATTATGAAAGTAATGGATTTCGATTGCATTATCGTAGGTGCAGGGCCAGCAGGTCTTAAAGCAGGCAAAATTTTACAGAATTATGGCCATAAGGTCTGTATACTTGAAAAAGAAGAAGCCCCGGGTGGAAAATTGAATATCTGGCACGAACTGTTCCCCCATAACGAATCCGCGCGTGAAGTACTTGAGCATATTCTCTCAGACGTCAGACCGCTTGTCCGGACATCTGTTGAAATTAAAAAAATATCCAGAACTACTAATCAGTTTACTCTTCTTGACCAGAATGATAATGAATACAAAGCACCGGCACTATTAATTGCCACTGGTTTCAAACCTTTTGATGCCAGGCTGAAGGAAGAATATGGTTATGGAATATATGATAATGTTATTACTTCTGTTGAACTTGAGGAAATGTTCAGGAATAATCGTGTAACAACATCAACAGGAAAACTACCCGAAAAGATTGCTTTTATTCATTGCGTAGGTTCAAGAGATATCAAGGTTGGCAGTGAATTCTGTTCTGCAAACTGCTGCATAACCGGTATTAAACAGGCTGTGGAATTAAAAAAGATGTTCCCTTACCTTAATGTAAGTTGTTTATATATGGATCTGAGGCTGGGTGGAAGACTATATGAATATAACTACAAAGCTGCGCAGATTGATTATAAAGTTCAATTTATACGCGGGAGATTATCTGAAACAAATGAAAATCCGGATAAAACAATTGTTTTAAGATACGAGGATACGCTTGCAGGAAGACCTGCAAAAATAACAGTTGATCTGGTTATCCTGCTGGTAGGAATGCAGCCTGACCGGTCGATCCTGGGTTTATTACCTGATATTGATGAACAAGTCGGGCAAGACGGGTTCTTTGGTACAGGAAGGATTGATCATTCGTATAAAAATAACGATGATGGTTTATTCTTTGCAGGTTCCTGCACAAGCCCAAAAAGTGTTACACAATCGACTGATGAGGCTGCAGATATTGCTTCCTGGATTAATATATACCTGAAAAAGAAATTGCATACTGAAACACCTGCATACAATGACAGAATTTGGATTCAGCATTCATGAAGATCTGATGATTGACCAGGATATACTGTCTCCAATTTATGAGGCAGTTCTGGAAAAAGTGCCGTCTATCTCCACATGCATCTCATGCGGCAGTTGTTCAGGTACATGTATTTCATCTGATCAGACAGGATATGGCTTCAGAAAGCTCATTGTACTGTTAAGAAACAGCAAGTATAAACAACTGGAAAAGGCGCTCGAATATTGCCAGTTCTGCGGAAAATGCTCCCTTGTTTGTCCGCGTGGAATCAATACCCGCAAAGCCATCCTTGAAATGAAAAAATACTTAAAAGTGCATCCCCATGACACTATTTGAATTATTCATCATCCTGCCATTTACACTGGGACTTACCTACCTCCTTGTGGTCCTGGCGGTGAAATACTACACATGGTACAGGGAATTAAATCCAAAAAACAAATTGAGATTCTGGAGATCAATTGGTCCGAAAAAAATACTGACAGACATAACTGAGATCTTTAGTGAGAGTCTGTTGCATTTAAGAGTATACAGCCAGAACAAGCGCCTGTGGTATATGCACACTAGCTTTGCCTTTGGATGGTTCCTGTTGATTGTTGCAGGTAATATTGAATCAATATATGCTACGGGCAGGTTTTCAGGTTTACCATGGGAATCTATATTTTTTGATTACTTTTCAAGAGGGCAGGAATCATCAACATGGCAATTACAGGTTTTCAATAATTTGATGGATGTTTTGCTCCTATTTATCCTGTCAGGTCTTGCACTGGCTATATATAAAAGATTTAACAGTCGCCGGTTAGGTATTAAAAGAAGACCTATCCATAGTCCTTACGACAGGCTGGCTATGATTTTCCTATGGTTCATATTCCCGGTCAGGTTTATAGCTGAAACTCTGAATCACACTTTCTATGGAGGTGGTGGTTTTATGACCGCCTCTGTTGGTAATCTGATAAATCTACCGGAAAATTTAAGTTTCCTCTCTGACATTGCATGGATAGCTTATTCTGTTGCCCTGGGAGGATTCTTTATTGCCCTGCCCAGATCCAGGTATATGCACATTTTAACTGAAATACCTCATATTATTCTGAAAAATGCACATGTGCAGGCTTGCCAGGATAAAGGCGCAACTGAATTCCAGCTTCATGCGTGTTCTTCCTGCGGAATCTGTCTTAATAGCTGTCAGATGACAAATTATGACAGCTATCAGGGACAAAACTATTATTTTATCAGGAAAATCCGTGAAGCTAATGCTTCATGTGCAGATTCAACCATGAACTGTATGATGTGCGGCCGTTGTTCTGCAGACTGCCCTGTCCAGGTTGATACCCTTGCACTCAGAATGAATGAAAGGATCATGCTGAATGATGAGATTAATTTTGATTTTTCGTTCAATGAGTATCGTGAACATAAATCAACGCCAGCCCGCATTGTCTTTTTTGGAGGGTGCTTGGCACGCTTAACGCCCGGCATTGTTTCATCAATGAAAAAGATCTTCGATTTTTACGGGGAAGATTATGTCATGGTCGATGAAACGGAATCAATTTGTTGTGGAAGACCTTTATATTTATCTGGACAGAAACAGGCCCATTATGAGGTAGTTAAACAAACACGGGAGAGAATTTTAGCCCATCAGCCCAAACTTATTGTTACCACCTGTCCTATCTGCCTCACGACTTTCAGAAATAATTATTTCTTCCCTGTCCCCGTTATCCATCATACGCAATACCTTGAATCACTTATAAAGCAGGGATTGATGTTACCTCAGCAATCTGATCTTAAAACAGTTTACCATGACCCATGCGAATTGGGAAGATCACTTGGAATTTACCGCGAGCCACGACTTGTCCTCAGGCATATTACCCGCCTGCAAAATAATATTTACAGAAAAAATGATGGTTTGTGCTGCGGCGGCAGTATAGCTGACCTGGAAATGGATTACGAAGACAAGCAGAAAATTGCAACTGACACAATAAAGCAATTAATTAATCCGGATACCCAATTGCTTGCAACCTCATGCCCTTTATGCAAAATCACCTTCAAGGCCTCTGAAATTGTACCTGTGAGGGATATCGCTGAAATTTATGCTGAATCTCTGACAATAATTATTCCCGTAAAGGAATTCGCTGAAGAAGAATCTATGAACTTCTAAAACTACACCATAATTTTGCTTTCTCCATTACGTACATCATGCAGAACGATTCAACGATTTGTGCTATTGCAACGCCGCCTGGTACCGGAGCTATCTCTATTATCAGGATTTCAGGGAAGGATACGTACAATATTTGCAGCAGGATCATAATATTCCGCGACAAGCATAAAAAAATCACCAGGCTTAAACCATATACCTTTCATTTTGCATCCGTCATCCATGAAGGCAGACTGATTGACGAAGTGCTGGTGAGCCTTTTCAGGGCACCGCATTCATATACAGGAGAAGATGTGATTGAAATATCCTGTCACGGTGCACAATATATTCAACAACAGATACTCCAGATCCTGACAGATCTGGGAGCCAGGCTTGCAAAGCCGGGAGAATTCACTTTAAGGGCTTATTTAAATGGAAAGTTAGATCTATCACAGGCTGAGGCAGTTGCAGACCTTATTGCATCGACTTCAGCTGCTGCCCACAGGGTCGCATTGAACCAGATGAAAGGCGGCTTTTCAGGGGAGATAGCAAAACTTCGTTCACAGCTTCTGGACTTCATTTCCCTGATTGAACTGGAGCTGGATTTCAGTGAGGAAGATGTCGAATTTGCAGACAGGAAAGAGTTAATACTTCTCGTAAAAAAAATACAGGATCTTATTAAAAGCCTGATTGAATCATTTAATCTGGGCAATGTGCTCAAAAATGGAGTACCGGTAGCGATAACGGGAAAAACCAATGTCGGGAAAAGCACTCTTCTGAATACTTTATTGCGTGAGGAGAAAGCTATTGTATCTGAAATTGCCGGGACAACCAGAGATTCGATCGAGGATGTTATAAATATTGAGGGTTTTGGCATTCGCTTAATAGATACTGCAGGCCTGCGCAAAGCATCAGGTAAGATAGAATCACTGGGTATTGAAAAGACCTTTCAAAAAATTGACCAGGCATATATTATTCTTTATATGATAGATGCGATGACAGGTCCTGCAGAAATTGACCGGTTGGCCGGAAAAATCAAGAAGCGCCTGGAGGGTAAGGACAAAAAACTGATTATCATCCTGAACAAAACTGATAAGTTGTCTGACAGGCAGCTTTCTGAACTCAAAGATCTCAGAAAGTTCAAAAATATAGATCCAACAGATAAGATCATTTATCTTTCACTGCATAAACATCACAACATTGATCTTCTTGTCAGTACCCTGCTGGATATTGTAAAAGGCAGAGTTGCCGGAGAGCACGATGTGATTGTCACCAATGCCCGCCATTACGAAGCCCTCCGGAATGCTGACAGCGCACTGGATCGTGTTGCAAAGGGATTGAAATCAAATATGTCATCTGATCTTCTGGCCCAGGATATTAGTGAGGTGCTGCATTGGCTTGGTGAGATAACAGGTGAAGTAACAACTGAGGAGATCTTAGGGAATATTTTTTCGAAGTTCTGTATCGGCAAATAAATTTAACAAATCCAAGATTTCTCATGAAGTTAATAAGACATTTAAAACCGCATAATATGAAAAAAACATTCATTCTTTTAATGGTCTATTTATTTTCATTTTTTAACCAGGCAAATGCAATTACTTATCGTAATTACACTTCAGACATTACATCAACCACTTTGTTTGATAGTGAAACAGACTATCCGACTGTACAGGCTTCCCACCTTAATTTATATTTTATTCAACCTGGCCAGATAAGTACAGGTTGGTGGTCGGGTGATGGAAGTGCAAGGCTAGTTTTTGTGAAAAAGGGAGATACCGGAATTGCGGATCCCATTGATGGCACTAGTTATATCCCTAATTCTCAATTTGGCCAGGGAAGCCAGATTGATGCTTCCGGTTGGTTTTGTGTTCACAAAAGTTTAGATGATGCATATAATAGTAACAGAGATACAATAACCGGACTGGAACCTAATACTGTTTACCGGTTCGCGGTTATTGAATACAATGGAAATGCTGGAGATGAAAAATATCTCCTTTCTTTTTCGGATAATAATCTTATGAATCAAGCTACTAAACCTGGTATAGCAGGCTTTATTGAGACGGTTTATTTCAGTCAATCCCGAGCAACCAGTTTTTCTTACTCCCGCAATATTCTCGATGATGGTGGTACGCCAATTGTTTTACATGGAATTTGCTGGGCCACACATCCTCTGCCAACAATGGCTGATAGCGTTCATGTTGATGGATCAGATATCGGTGCTTTTAATAAAACTATAAGTCCTCTGAAACCAAACATGACT
>JBGPAO010000253.1:0-5614 GCA_041480755.1 Bacteroidia bacterium | reverse complement strand
TCATTGAAATAATCGCTGTAACCTGCTACCCGTACAATCAGGTCCCTGTATTTTTCAGGTTCTTTCTGAGCCTGCTTTAGCGTTTCGGCTGTTACGACATTAAACTGTATATGATGCCCGTTCATGCTGAAATAACTTCTTATCAAACGCACAAGTTTTTTCATGCCGTCAGACGTCCTGAAAAATGATGGCGAAAATTTCTGGTTAAGTAATGTCCCGCCTGTCCTCAGATGATCTATCCTGGAAGCTGACTTAAGAACTGATGTAGGGCCCTTCCGGTCAGCCCCCTGGACCGGAGAAATTCCTTCAGAAAGGGGTTCTTCTGCTTTCCGGCCGTCCGGCAGTGCATTTATTACTTTCCCAAAATATATATGGCACGTTGTCGGAAGAAGATTTATCCTGTATTTGCCTCCTACAGATGTCGGGCGCCCGTCAATAGCATTGAAATAAGCTTCAAAAGCCTGTCTTAATATGGAATCTGCATATTCGTCATCATTGCCATATTTTGGCGTCTTAAACAGCAGTTCATACCTGAAATCAGTATGATTCTTAAAATTTTCTTTCAGTATTGAAATGAATTTCTCCATGCTGACATCCTTCTTATCATAGACATGAAATTTCATCGCGGCAAGACAGTCGGTAAGACTTCCGAGGCCAACTCCCTGTATATAGCTTGTGTTATACCTGGCGCCCCCTGCATTATAATCCGTTCCATTCTTTACGCAGTCATTGATCAGCAGCGAGAGGAATGGCACCGGCATTTCTGCTGCAAATATCTGCTGAATAATATTATTACCTTTTATTTTAATATTAATGAAATGTCGCAACTGTTTTTCCCATGCGTTAAATAAATCTTCATAAGTTTTGAAAGTGGATGGGTTGCCTGTCTCAGGGCCGATCTTTTTACCGGTCCTCGGATCAGTTCCGTTATTCAGAGTTAGCTCAATGATTTTAGGAAGATTAAAATACCCGGTAAGAATGTAACACTCATTACCGAAAGCACCTGTTTCCACGCATCCGCTTGCCCCTCCATTTCTGGCATCCTTTACTGATTTCCCCTGTCTTGTCAATTCCTGTATAATAGCATCAGTGTTGAAACATGAAGGCTGTCCAAAACCTGTCTTGATAATATCAATTGCTTTTTCAACAAAAGAATCCGGATTTTTCCTGCTGATCTGGACCATCGAACCGGGCTGTACCAGCCTCATTTCTTTGATTACATCCAAGATAATGAAGGTGAGCTCATTAACGGCGTCTGCTCCATCCTCTGTCAGACCTCCAAGGTTGATCAGTGAAAAATCAGTGTAAGTGTTGCTCTCCTGTGCAGTCACACCTACTTTTGGCGGGGCAGGGTGGTTATTGAACTTAATCCAGAAAGCCTGCAGAAGTTCTTCAGCTTTGTCCCTTGTAAGCGTGCCCTCTTCAAGTCCTTTCTTATACAATGGATAAAGATGCTGGTCAAGACGCCCGGGATTGAAGGAATCCCATGGATTCAGCTCCGTTATCACTCCAAGATGAACAAACCAGTAATACTGCAGTGCTTCGTGAAATGTTTCAGGCTTATGGGCGGGAACACGACGGCATATTTCAGCCATCCCGAGACGTTCATTCTTCCTTTCCGGATTTTTTTCCTTGCGTGCCATCCCGGATAATTTGCCAGCGTGACGTTCAGCAAAATGTATAATCGCATCTGCTGTAATTTCCATTGCTATCAGCTCTTCCCTTTTAGCATAAGCCTTCGGATCATTGAAGAAATCCAAAGACATAAGACTCTTTTTTATATCTTTTTTAATGTCCAGCATGCCTTTCCTGTAAATTATATCACCAAGTACTGTGTGCCCCGGGGCCCTCTGTTCCTGGAACTCAGTAAAAATACCGGCTTCATAGGCATCAATCCATTCACGGTTCATATTCTGCATAATTCTTTCACGGTTGCTGCGTCCTGTCCAGAAAGGAATAATAACCTCCTCATAATCCCTGCGCGTTTTCTCATCAACCTTGAATGATACCTTTGCCCTGCTGTTCAGAATATCCAGGTCTTTTAAACTATGGATGCAAATTTCAGGATAGGTCGGAGCTGCTTTTGGGAAAGGTCCTCTCTCTCCAACAATTAGTTCTCCCCCATTTATACAAATTATTTTATTCTCAAGTATATATTTAAAACATAGGGCCCGCCTTACGGCTGGAGACATCCCGATAGTCTTTACTGTTTTATAAAATTCTGTTACCAGTAACGCTCTTTCAGAATTAAGACAATTGGTCGCTTTAAGACTTTCTTCTCTGAGTTTTTTAATTCTTTGATTCATCTTTTTTACTGTTTTAGTAGCCATGCCTAACCGTCCATTTTGACTTTAAATCCGGCAGTTTCAAACTGCACTTTAAGTTTCGTCATCTGTGATTCAGATGGTTTATCAATTCCGTCCAGCCTGTTAGTGCGGTTGAACCGTTTATATTTACTTCGGGCGAAAAAATGATATGGTAAAAGATCAACATTCTCAATGCCAGTCAATTGTGACAGGTGGCTTATAAGTCTGTCAATCTGCTCAGGATTATCATTTATACCCGTGATAACGGGGATCCTTATACAGACATTGGATTTAAGTCCTGAAAGAATTTTAAGGTTTTTTAATATCTGTTTGTTTGAAACACCTGTATATTTTTTATGTTCTGCTTCATCAATGAATTTCAGATCATAGAGAAACAGGTCCCCAATCCCGGCGGCTTGCTTTATCAATTCTTCAGTAGTATAGCCGCTTGTGTCAATAGCTGTATGGATGGATCTCCTTTTGCATTCCTTTAAAGCATTCATAAGGAATTCAGCCTGGAAAAACGGTTCACCGCCGGAAAAAGTTACCCCTCCGCCGGATTCATCCATAAAAATCCTTTCTTTTTCAATTTCCTTCATCATCTCCTCCAGTTCCATCCATTCACCAGCAACAGCATTCTCGCAAATCACTTTTCCATCCAGCGTTGTTTCCTTTATATAGTTTTCCGGCTCAGAACTGATACCTTCGGGATTGTGACACCACCAGCAGGACATATTACAACCTTTGAAAAAAACAGTGACGCGTATACCGGGCCCGTCATGTATAGCAAAACGTTTAATATCAAATATTAGAGCTTTCATCATTATAGTTCTCGTTTCTGTAGCCCCTGACTGACAGTCAGGGGTTCCTGGTCGTTTCAAATTATATTAACACAATATTATACTAAAGGGGATCTCCCGGGGAATCGGGATAAGATACAGCAAGACTTAATGGTTAGCAAATCAGGCAGGAATAGAGTCCACGCCCCTCGCGGGTGTACATTTTAATATACCTTTCCCGATTAACCATTATTAAAGGTTCTGTACAAAATTATAGTATTAATTCTGAATAATTAATACTGTATACTATCTATTTTTTCAAATGGTCACTTTTCAGGTGTCCCCTGATCGGCAGATAAATATTCAAGCCAGACATTCTTAAACTCAACCGGGGCACCCTCACTTTGCAATCCTATAAATCCTTTTTCCGGCTTCGGCTCCGAACATGAGTTCTGCAATATTCCATTCACATATATTATAATTGAGTCTTTTCCTGAATAGATGTCATATGAGTTCCATTCGCCAGCAGGTTTTTCGGAGCTTGGTTCCGCTTTTGTAAGAACCATCTTCGTTTTATCAGTTCTTTCAGCTGCATCCGAACCACCAAGGAAAACAAAATCACCTGCGTTTCCTGACATTAGCTGGCACTCAATTGTTGCCGGCCATTGCCTGTCCGGACCTGAAATATTAAGAAATACACCGCTGTTTCCTGCCTGTCCTGGCCATCTCCAGTCGACATGAAGGTGGTAATCAGTATATTCCACCGGTGTTCTCATGTATCCAAAAGGCCGGCCTCCGATTCTTATTACTTCCTTATCAACATAAAAAACAGTATCCTTCCGCGCTGATGAATCAGCAAGAAAAAGAATCCATTCAGAAATATCCTGACCATTCCACAGATCTATCCTGGTCACA
The DNA here is from genome assembly GCA_041480755.1 of Bacteroidia bacterium. Classification (GTDB taxonomy): domain Bacteria; phylum Bacteroidota; class Bacteroidia; order Bacteroidales; family SM23-62; genus LJUQ01. The sequence continues at coordinate 1,614 of JBGPAO010000253.1, read as the reverse complement.
TCCTGTTTCCTGGCTGTTGGTCTCATAACAATATATAGAAGAACAATCAGGATCATAATGATGATGATAAAATAAACCAGGTAAAAACTGAATTTCCTGTTAAATTCTTGATTCATTGTTTTATGTTTTATTCTCCCTTCAGGAGTATTGAGTTAAACAGCAATTTATATGATACGTGTGTTGAAGCACGGAACTGTGGATTAAAACCGAAGAAAACAAACTGTCCCTTGCCTTTCTTAATCCAAAGTAAAACTGTCTTATTCCCAACCAGTTCTTCTTTTTCACAGTAGCCGCTAACAAGGATATCCTTTTCAGGGATGACCCCGACAGCTCTCCTGTCCATATCAAAATCCGGTACTGAAGTTGCAAATACGGGTCTTCCGCGGAAAAATATTCCGATTTCATCCTGCATTCCAAGAGTGATGGGATGATCCTTTAAAACTTTCATTCTGACGAGTGAACCCGGGCAATATAATCCCTGTTTCCTGAGATTATCAGAGATATCACTGAAAGGAAGCTGAAACTCTTCCTTATCCTCTTCTTTTTCCCTGGTTATGGTTAATGCTCCTTCAAATAGCTTTACCGATAATCCCCATGAAATTACCAGTCCTCCTTTATCAACAAATTCCATTAACTTTTTCATTCCTTCTTTTCCTATCCCTTTGGTAAATTCAGGTGGATAGTTACTGATTTCGTAATCATCTTCTCCTGAACCATATTTACCTTCCATAAGGATTGATTTCTGGACATCAGGGAATATGAGCACATCATATTTTTCTGTCAGACTGGTTTTCTCAAACTCACCTGGTCTTATTACATTATATTTAATATGGTACTGGTCTAAGACAAAACGGGTCCAGCCGGCATCCATATCATGAAAATAGGTTTCAACAAGTGCGATACGCGGCATCACGACTTTTGCAGATTTTAATTCTCCTGTTGAGTTAAGGAAAGCCGGCATCAAATGATAATCTTCGAGAATTTTATCCAGATCATTCCTGTTTTTTCCCGAAATATTGATTACAAAACTTCCTTTTTGCATTGTCTGGCCGTTTACATTAGCATCATCAATGAGACGCTCTACCGTAAGTCCGGATTCAAGTGCACTAAAAGCTGCCATGAAGCTTTCATTATATTGGACAGGTAATATCACACCTGTAAAAGTTTCAGGAGATTCCCCTGACAAATCCAGAGGAGCCACAATTTCTTCAAGGTTATTTTCCAGTTCCGGTGAACGGATATTGATCTCATCTGACTTAACACCAAAATGAAGCGGAAGGGACCAGGATGCTATATCATACGGTTTCATAATTTCTCCATCAGGGGTATAATGCCTTACAGGATACTCCTGTTTTTCCAATACTTCTTTAATGAAAGAACGAAAAGGCTGGGCTAATGGAATAACTATGGAACCTTCCCTGTACAGATTATTATTTAAGATAGTCTCATTCTCAAGCTTGTATACCCTTATTCCCTGCTCTAAAAGCAGATTAACAATGTTTATCATCTCCCCCGGATCATGTTGGGAGGAGGGTAGTATATAATAATAAGGTGCCTGGGTCAGTCCTTTGTTTACTTCTTTAATGCAGAGATCATTTCTGAATCTTAATATTT
>JBGPAO010000252.1:0-5650 GCA_041480755.1 Bacteroidia bacterium | reverse complement strand
ATCTTTTCACTTTTGACTTCCTTTTTGCTTTCTGTTTTTTTGACTTGTTCTACCTTTTCAGAAGCAGATTCTTTTTCTTTCTTTGTCATATAAAAAATAATTAATAATTAGTAAGTTAGACATTATTTAAATTTTATTGAGCTGCAAAATTATAATTTTATTCTGAATTGAAACACTGATAATCATAAATAAGTTAATTTCTTAAAAAGACCTATCTTTAGACTTTTTATAAATAAATATCAGCTGAGGTGAAAATAATTATAATTGGTACCGGTTATGTCGGACTTGTCACAGGAACATGTTTTGCTGAAACTGGTGTAGAGGTTACATGCATTGATAAGGATAAGGAAAAAATAGATAAGCTCAAAAACGGTATTGTCCCGATATATGAGCCCGGACTTGGTGCAATGCTGGAGCGGAATATCCAGAAACAGACATTATCATTTTCAACTGATCTGAAATCCTCACTTACTGATTCTGATGTTGCATTTATTGCAGTTGGTACTCCGCAGGATGCGGATGGTAGTGCAGACCTCAGAAATGTCATTGAGGTGTCAGCCGAAATAGGAAAAATAATAGACAAATACATTCTGGTCGTTACTAAGAGCACCGTTCCTGTTGGCACTGCAGAGCAAGTGAGGAATGTAATACAGAACGAACTGAATAAGAGGAAACTTGATATTCCTTTCGATATAGCATCTAATCCTGAATTTCTTAAAGAAGGTGATGCAGTGGAAGATTTTTTAAGGCCCGACAGGATTGTCATAGGGGTAGATTCTGAACGTGCCGGGAAGATAATGAAAAGATTATATCACCCTTTCCTCCTGAATAATCATCCGTTGATTTTTATGGATATACCCTCGGCTGAACTGACCAAATATGCAGCTAATTCAATGCTTGCTACAAAAATCAGCTTCATGAATGAGATTGCAAACCTGTGTGAACTTACAGGAGCAGATGTCAATATGGTCAGGATTGGGATTGGTTCCGATCCCAGGATAGGGAATAAATTCATTTATGCCGGTGCCGGATACGGTGGATCATGTTTCCCTAAAGATATAAGAGCACTTATCAGGACTGCTGAGGATAAGGGCTATTCAATGAAAATCCTTAATGCTGTTGACGTGGTCAATAATGCCCAGAAAGAGATACTTTTTCACAAAATCCTTAAACATTTCAAGGGGAATATTGAAAACAGGATTATATCCGTCTGGGGATTATCTTTTAAACCCAATACAGATGACATGAGGGATGCACCGTCACTGACAATTATTAATAAACTCCTTGAGAAAAAGGCAAAAATAATTGCATATGATCCGGTCGCTATGGATGAATGCCGGCGCAGGATAGGTGATGTGATTGACTATAGCAAGGACCGTTATGAAGCTTTGATTGATTCAGATGCACTGGTTGTAATCACTGAATGGCCTGAATTCAGACTGCTTAATTACAAAGTCATGGAAAAATTAATGAAAAATAAAGTGATTTTTGATGGACGGAATATTTATGATCCCTCTGAAATGAAAGAGTATGGTTTCATATGTTATGGCATCGGAAGAAGGAATTTATGAATCATTAAATTTTTATCTCAGCAGTCATGAAAAGAATACTTATCACTGGTGGCGCAGGTTTCATTGGATCCCATCTGTGTGAAAGACTCCTCTCGGAAGGAAATGAAGTTATATGCCTGGATAATTATTTCACGGGGTCAAAACGAAACATTGTTCACCTGATAAAGGAGCCTTATTTCGAACTTATAAGGCATGACATAACCATGCCATTCTTTATTGAAGTGAACGAGATTTATAATCTTGCTTGCCCGGCATCACCTGTTCATTATCAGTACAACCCGATAAAAACGGTTAAAACTTCCGTGATGGGTACGATCAATATGCTGGGACTGGCAAAACTAATAAAGGCCAAAATATTGCAGGCTTCAACCAGCGAGGTATATGGCGATCCCAAGTTGCACCCGCAACCGGAGTATTACTGGGGAAATGTTAATCCTATTGGTATACGATCCTGCTATGACGAAGGAAAAAGATGCGCAGAAACACTGTGCATGGATTACCACAGACAAAATAAAGTCAGAGTTAAAATAGTAAGGATTTTTAATACTTACGGTCCCAGGATGCATCCGAATGACGGACGTGTTGTCTCCAATTTTATCGTTCAGGCGCTTCAGAATAAGCCTATTACAGTTTATGGTAATGGCATGCAGACAAGAAGTTTCCAGTATATTGATGATCTGATTGAAGGGATGATCAGGATGATGAATACTCCGGATGAAATTACCGGCCCGATAAATCTTGGCAATCCTTCAGAATTCACAATACTTGAAATGGCTAACCTGATTATTGAACTGACCAAAAGCAAATCAAAAATCGTATTTAATACCCTGCCTCAGGATGATCCATGTCAGAGGAAACCGGATATTGGTCTTGCCAGAAAGACCCTTGATGGATGGGAGCCTAAATTATCTTTGAGAGAGGGACTTATAAAGACCATCGATTATTTTAAAAACACTATAAAACAATGAAAGGCATCATCCTGGCAGGAGGTTCGGGTACCAGGCTATACCCCCTCACCAAAAGCATTTCAAAGCAAATAATACCGGTCTATGACAAACCCATGATTTATTATCCGCTTGCTGTATTAATGCTTGCTGGCTTGCGTGAAATCCTTATCATTTCCACTCCAAAGGATATTCATCTTTATCAGGACTTGTTAGGAGACGGGGCTCATCTTGGATTGAAGCTGTCTTATGAAATCCAGCCCTCACCAGACGGCCTGGCACAGGCATTTATAATTGGTGAAAAATTTCTGGATGGTGATAATGCCAGCCTTATACTGGGTGACAATATATTTTACGGACACGGATTCGGCCAGGTCCTGCTTGAAACTGCCGGGCTGGATGATGGAGCGGTCATTTTTGGTTATTTTGTTAATGATCCTGAACGATATGGCGTGGTTGAATTTGATAATAAAGGTAAAGCATTAAGCATTGAGGAGAAACCAAAAAAAACAAGGAGCAATTATGCTGTTACAGGGTTATATTTTTACAGCAGTGATGTTGTTACTAAAGCAAAGAGTCTCAAGCCTTCGGCAAGAGGCGAGCTTGAAATAACAGATCTCAACCGTTTATACCTGGAAGAAAACAGGCTGAAAGTAAGAATACTTGGCAGAGGAATGGCATGGCTGGATACAGGTACACATGAGAGCCTCCTCCAGGCCTCCAATTTTATTCAGACCATAGAGGACAGGCAGGGATTGAAGGTTTCATGTATTGAGGAAATCGCTTTCACACGTGGTTATATAACAAAGGACCAGTTGATTGAGCTTGCCAGGCCGCTAAGTAAGAATAAGTATGGTCAGTACCTTTTAAAGATTGCAGAAGATAAGTTCTTTCCATTCGAAAATATTTGAATGTCGTATGAAAGTCACAGAAACGGAATTCGCAGGATTATTGATTATTGAACCTGATGTCTACGCTGACAGCAGAGGTTATTTTTTTGAGAGTTATAATTGGGGTAAAATGAAAGACCATGGCGTTCTGACTCAATTCGTCCAGGATAACCAGTCAAAGTCAGAACATGGTGTGATACGGGGATTACATTATCAGGCAAATCCATTTTCACAGGCAAAACTTGTCAGGGTTATTGAAGGAAGCATTTTTGATGTAGCTGTGGATCTCAGGAAAGGATCAGCAACATTCGGCAAGTCATTTGGGATTGAAATAAACAGCGACAACAATCTTCAGCTCCTGATTCCAAAAGGATGTGCACATGGATTTTCAGTATTGAGCAAATATGCTATTGTATTCTATAAATGTGATGTTTTCTATAATCCTGCTGCAGAGAGGGGAATCAGGTATGATGATCCCGATCTGTGCATTGACTGGCATTTAAAACAGGATGAGATAATCGTATCGCCAAAGGATGCTGCTCTGCCGTTTTTCAGGGAAAGCGTGATGAGTGAGCAATGAACTGTGAAGAGTGAACTGTGAAGAGTGAACTGTGAAGAGTGAACTGTGAAGAGTGAAGCGGAATGCTTAATTCTGAATGCTGAGTGAGGGGTGAAGGGTGATGGGAAGAGGAGGGATCAGTGATGTTGGATGAGAGTGGAGAATAGCGGGTGGAGTGAAAAAGAAAGCCAGAAAGGAATATAGTCTGTTTACTAATAAACTTCTGAAAATAAGGCTTATATGACTACGGTGCTTGTTACAGGAGCTAATGGACAGATGGGAAATGAGTTAAGGAGATTGGCTATTACCGGACGCGATCCTGAGTTCATTTTTACAGATGTGGATGAACTTAATATCACTGATGAAGCCGAGGTTAATAAATTTATTAAAAAGCATCCTGTAAAGTTCCTTATTAACTGTGCAGCATATACTGCGGTTGACAAAGCCGAAGACGATCCGGAGAACGCATATTCCCTGAATGCTGATGCAGTTAATATTATCGGCAAAATTTGTATCAGGAATAATATTCAGTTAATCCACTATTCCACAGATTTTGTTTTTGACGGTACTTTAAGAAGACCTTATAAAGAAACTGATATTCCGAATCCTCTTTCAGTTTATGGAAAAAGCAAGCACGCCGGAGAAATAACCTTGGAGAAATTAAAGACTGGAATTATTATCCGAACATCATGGTTGTATTCATCTTTTGGGAATAATTTCGTCAAGACGATACTTCATCAGGCACGGGAAAAGGAGGAGCTCAGAATTGTAAACGACCAGATTGGATGTCCGACCTGGGCGGCTGATCTGGCTGCAGTTACAATTAAGATTCTCGAGCAACACAGGGATACGTTGCATCAGCTTAATTGGGGATTATGTCATTACTCAAATGAAGGGTCATGTTCGTGGTATGATTTTGCTAAAGAAATTACCAGACTGGCCGGTTTAAAAATCAGGATCAGTCCGATTGGCACATCGGAATATCCGTCGAAAGCTATCCGTCCCCCATACAGTGTACTGGACAAATCTTTGATAAAAAGCTGGCTCGGGATAAATATACCTGAATGGAAGGACAGCCTGGCAAAATGTATCCAGGGAATAAGAATCGAGCAATAAATAAGTAAAGAATAAATTATGGAATGGAATGATTTATTACAGGAGGTAAAATCCAAAGCACAGACATGGCTTAACGGGAATATTGATAACGATACCCGCAAACAGATTCAATATATGCTTGAAAATGACGAAAATGAGCTAATTGAATCATTTTATCAAAACCTCGAGTTCGGTACAGGAGGCCTGCGGGGAATCATGGGAGCCGGAACAAACAGAATGAATATCTATACAGTCGGTATGGCTACCCAGGGGCTCTCCAACTACCTTAAAAAAAGTTTTTCTTCGCGTGATCATATCAGTGTTGCTATCGCCCATGATTGCAGGAATAACAGCAGGCTTTATACTGAGACCACAGCAAAAGTATTTTCAGCGAATGGTATAAAAGCCTATCTGTTTAATGAGCTCAAACCCACACCGGAATTGTCGTTTGCTATCAGATATTTAGGCTGTCAGGCTGGTGTAGTGGTAACTGCTTCGCACAATCCCAAAGAATATAATGGTTATAAAGTATATTGGGAAGACGGAGGACAAATTATCAGTCCTCATGACAAGAACATAATAGATGAAGTT
>JBGPAO010000251.1:0-5658 GCA_041480755.1 Bacteroidia bacterium | reverse complement strand
CTTTATTCCAAATCAGCTATGGGTAACGGAAATTTCAAGGAATTACGTGATTTTGTTTATGTCAGGCCAGATACTTTTACTTCTGGAGCAAGTGAAAAAATAGCACAAATGATTGAAGAAATAAATGAAAAATTTATATCAGACAAAAAAAGTTATATACTTGCCGGGCCAGGCCGTTGGGGTTCAAGTGACCCATGGCTTGGAATACCTGTTAAATGGTTCCAGATCTCTGCCGCCAGGATTATTATCGAAGCTGGGCTTGAAAAATTCAGGATAGACCCCAGTCAGGGAACACACTTTTTCCAGAATGTAACCTCTTTCGGTGTTGGTTATTTTACGGTTAATCCTTTCGTTGGCGATGGTTATTATGATGTCGAATTTCTTTCATCACAACCGGTTGAGTTTGAAAATGAATTCATACGGCATGTCAGGTTTAATACCCCACTGACAGTGAGGATTGATGGAAAGACAAGTACAGGTGTGATCTACAAGCCGAACCATACCTGATAAAAATCAGTGTTTATTATCATATCTTTATTTTTGATAACCCAATAATATAGAGTTATTTTTACCGTAAATCTAATTTATTATGAATGTTGATCTTATAATGAATGACCTGGTAAAAAAACATCCTGGTGAAGTGGAATATCACCAGGCTGTCAGGGAAGTCCTTGAATCCATTGAAGAAGTATACAATGCTAATCCGCAGTTTGAATCCGCAGGCATTATTGAGAGAATTATTGAACCTGACCGGATACTTACATTCAAAGTGCCCTGGGAAGATGACCAGGGTAAAGTACATGTGAATATTGGATTCAGGATCCAGTTTAATAATGCGATAGGTCCGTATAAAGGCGGACTAAGATTCCACCCGAGTGTCAACCTGAGTATTCTTAAGTTTCTTGGATTTGAGCAGATTTTTAAGAACAGCCTGACAACTTTACCTATGGGTGGGGCAAAGGGAGGTTCAGATTTCAACCCAAAAGGGAAGTCGAATTCTGAAATAATGAGGTTCTGCCAGTCATTTATGCTGGAATTATGGAGAGTCATCGGGCCATCCACTGATGTTCCTGCAGGAGATATTGGAGTTGGCTCGCGGGAAATTGGTTATCTGTATGGAATGTACAGGAAACTTGCAAGGGAAAATACAGGGGTTCTGACAGGAAAAGGCATTAATTGGGGAGGGAGCCTGGTCCGTCCAGAAGCAACGGGGTTCGGAGTTGTATATTTTACCCAGGAAATGCTTGCGACTAAAGGAGAAACATTAAAAGGAAAAACTGTAGCTGTTTCCGGTTTTGGAAATGTAGCATGGGGAGCGGTAAAGAAAGCCGAAGAACTCGGTGCAAAAGTGGTAACCCTTTCAGGACCTGACGGATATATTTATGATAAACAAGGTATATCGGGTTCTAAAATAGATTATATGCTCGAACTGCGTGCAACAAATGAAGATATTGTTAAACCGTATGCGTATGAGTTCGAGGGTGTTGAATTTATCCAGGGCAAAAGGCCGTGGGAAGTAAAATGTGATATTGCTCTTCCATGTGCAACTCAGAATGAATTAGATGGCATGGATGCAAAGAAGCTTGTGGAGAATGGCTGTATATGTGTTTGCGAAGCTGCCAATATGCCGTGCACACCCGATGCGATAGAGGTATTTCTTGAGCACAATATATTGTATGCACCGGGTAAGGCTGCCAATGCCGGAGGTGTTGCAACATCAGGACTGGAAATGTCACAGAACAGCATGAAACTGAACTGGTCGAGGGAAGAGGTTGACCGCCGGCTGCATGAGATCATGAAAAATATCCATGAAGCATGTGTTACTAGTGGAAAAGATAAGAATGGCTATGTCAATTATATGAAAGGTGCGAATATAGCCGGATTCATGAAGGTGGCGAATGCAATGCTGGATCAGGGACTTGTCTGAGAAGAGTCCACAATCTTTAACTTTTCGACATCAAATAATCCTTCAGCTCTTTATAATCTGCTGATAATGGAATCTTTACTGGAGTTTTGTGCATTGCTTCCTGCAGGGATTCCGGAATAGAAATTTTTTCACCAATTACTCCTTCCACGATATCTGCAAACTTTGCAGGATGGGCAGTTTCAATAAAGAATCCCGGACCTTCAGGGAGTTCAAAGGAATGATCAGCCAATGCCTGATACCCCGTTGCACCATGAGGATCAAGCAGGTATCCATGATTTCTATAAACTTTTCCGATTGTTTCCCTTATCTGGTCATCAGTATAACTGTAACCGGAAACTGCCTCAGTAATTTTAGTATATGAATGCTCATATAGATCCAATATCCTGTCGAAATTACTGGGATTGCCAACATCCATAGCATTGGCAATGGTAGCAACAGAAGGGCGAGGTTTGAAAAAACCGGTAATTAAATACTCGGGTACTATATCGTTGATATTTGTTGCTGCTATGAATTTCCTGACAGGGAGTCCCATTTTACCCGCAATCATTGCTGCAGTGAGATTGCCAAAGTTGCCGCTTGGGACAGAAATGATCAGGTCCCGGGAAGGGGAGCCCATCAGGGCATATCCGTTGAAATAATAAAATGACTGTGGTAAAAGCCTGGCAATATTTATTGAATTTGCAGAGGTAAGTGTTATTCTGGCGGTTAAATCATGGTCGAGAAAAGCTGTTTTAACCAGTCTCTGGCACTCATCAAAATTGGCTTCAATTTCAAGCGCTGAAATATTTTCACCAAGCGTGGTAAACTGTTGCTCCTGAACCGGACTGACAAGTCCCTTAGGATAAAGAATATGCACCCTGATCCCGGGAACCTTCCAGAAACCGTTTGCCACGGCACTCCCCGTGTCACCGGAAGTTGCCACAAGGACATCAACTTCCTTTGTGTATCCGCGGATAAAATAACCAAGCAACCGCGCCATGAACCTGGCACCGACATCCTTGAATGCAAAAGTAGGTCCATGAAAAAGTTCCAGCGTATAAATGTGGTCATGTATATGTACAAGGGGCGTTTCAAAATTAATTGCATCAAAGGTGATTTTTTCCAGGTCCGCAGCCGGGATATCAGCACCAAAAAATTTCCTGGCAACATTAAGAGAGATTTCCCGGAAATTCATACGTTGCATATCCCTGAGAAATGATTCCTCAAACCGAGGTATAACTTCCGGCATAAACAATCCATGGTCCTCTGCAAGTCCCTGCGTTACCGCTTCCTCCAGCGATTTCCTGAGATTTTTATTTCTGGTGCTATAGTACTTCATGTAAAAGTTATTGGCATATGACGTTATGCTTCCGATAGGTTTTCTACTTTGATTCTCCACCGACAGTCCTCGGGATCATTGTCCCGATGAATATCGGGAAGTTCGACTATGATATTTTACTTCGCAAGCTCGTAAAATATCAGTCTCACTGGCTATTTCTTTGTATTAAGAGTTAACTATTAATGTTCAATTACAACTTGTATTGAAGACATTTTACCCTCATAAATAAGGTTAATAATATAAAGACCTTCTGGTAATTTATTTGTATTAATCCTATATGGGAATTCCCGAAATTCGTCTGTAAATTTGACCATGCCCATTTTATCAACTATTGATAAAACACATTCTCTTCCAAGACTTAATCCTTCGGCAGTTATTTTTTCTTCATTAACATATAATTCTATATAATCATCTGCCGAGTTTGGAGAAGCCATATAATATCCGCCACCCCCTCCACAATATCCTGGATAAACTGTTATCCCCGAATAATCCGACCAGCCACAAGTGTTATTAATAGATACTCTTACTGTTCCATAATTCGGGTTTGATGGAGTTCGGAGCCAAATTTTATTTGCAACTTTGTCTATCTTACTCCAATTACTTGGATAAGTCCATTCATATGAATAAGATGAAGGATTTCCATATGGAACTATTGCTGTATAAAGATAAGTTGTGTTAGGGCAAACTGCTGCTTGTCCGTTTACCCATGTGTTTTGGAATCTACCAACCCAGAAATTATCTTTTTGAAAACTCAAAGGATCACAAACATCTTTAGAAATAGTAGCTTTGACCCATCCTAATCCAGAAACATATTGTGTTTTAGCCTTAACAGTGAAATTATTTGTTCCCTGACCAGTTACATAGCTTAAAAGACTTGTATTATAAGTCCAGTTAACAGTTGTGCCGGAAGGACGATTATGCAACGTAAATGTCGCGTTTGGTGAATAACAAACAAAATTTGGTCCGCTTATATATGGAATACCAACTGTATTTGTGGTCATTGCTCCTGTATTATCCGGATCTAACCAATGTGCTAACTGTTCTGCATTATCTTGTGATCTTGCCCACGATTCTGAGAGTCTTCCATAAAATGCCTGAACAGGAGGACATTGCCATGGCCATTCAGTACCAACAGCTTGACCTATTATCCTGCTGTTAGGGTCAAATAACGGACTACCGGATGAACCGCCTTCCAATGTACCATTATCAAATTGAACATCCCATAATGTGCCTTCTTCCATAATCCAATAATCAGTTGGATAATAATAGTAAAATGTTACAGGATCTTCATTAACTACAGGTTCTTCTTCATCAGAAGAAAATTTCATTACATCACCACTGGGATGATGTAACCCACTTGTCCCTTCATTTTGAAATGGGAAATCATCATCCCGAGACCAACCTGCATATTTTATTCCGGTACTACCTGCAGGTTGATAATCCATTTCAATTAATATGAAATCAGTTTCACTATTAGCCGCTATGAAACTAGCCCCCGAATATGAAATCCAGGAAGAAGGTTCTGAACTTGGAGTACAATTTGGACTAATATATTTATAACTAAATACCCAATCTTCAATACAATCCTTCTCATATTGATCTGCAATTCTGTCTTCATCAACATCAAAACAGTGAAAAGCTGTTAAAAAATATGGAGTAAAATCAGGACAGGTACAAGCATTATTTAATAATGAACCTGAACAACAATTTCGGCCATAATTAATCAAAATACGTGCTACCGCATATTTTTCATTCGCCAGATCATTTGCCTCTGGGCAACTTGCATTTATATGGCAGGGTAATGTTGCCTCTCCAAAATCACAAGCAGCAGCAAAACCATGTATAACATAACCAACTGAAATAATGCTTCTTGCATTTTCTAAAGTGTTAGGTTCTGTCAAAACCAAAGTTATAGCTGATCCTTTGATTATATCAGTAGATAATTTCCGGTTTGGCTTGTTATGTTCTGATGTAACCGGTCCAAACCTCATTGTTTTTGTATCATTATAAATATTAAATTCCGAACCTTCTGATAAAAAAAACTCATCAAAAATCAAGTTAATGGATAAAGCCCCTTTTGATTTTATAGTTAATGTCCAAATGGATATGTTTCCTTCCTGTGTCCATTTACCATCATTTGAATTGTTGATTTAAGTTTCATATGCATACCCGAAACGGGGAGGTCTAACAGATGGCACATTGGTTTCCTTCTCTTCCTCCTCAATCCATTTATAATTAAATTCAGGCATTTCAATAACCGGAGCACTTTCGAGGCGGGTTTGCATATCAGATTCAATTGAACCCGGATCTATTTGTTCAACTATTATTTGAGCATTTACAGAATAAAACAAGATAATTGCACAAATGCTGAACAATAACTTTTTCATGGTTTTAAATCATTTAATTGTAAAAT
>JBGPAO010000250.1:0-5665 GCA_041480755.1 Bacteroidia bacterium | reverse complement strand
TTAAATTCATACGTTAAATTTTAATTCAGGTTGCCTGTTTGTAAAGATTTTTTAGCCTGATCCGTCTTCAGCCCTCTCCCCTGCTGAATCCAAACTTGAATGCTTAAAAATAAAAAAGCCTGGTTTTAACCAGGCTTTTATCTTAGAAATCAATTAATTAATCAATTAATTATTTTGGATCAATTTGACGTCAACAGCATTCATGCCTTTTCTTCCCTCTTTTAAATCGAAGGTGACATCGTCATTTTCTTTGATTTCATCGATTAATCCGGAAACATGTACAAAATAATCCGTATCTGTTTCCACATCTTTAATAAATCCATAACCTTTGGAATGATTAAAGAATTTTACTTTTCCAGTTTTCATTTAATAATAATTTAAATTAAAGTGTGCGAAGTTAACAGAATATTTGATTGGAAAGGATTATTAATCGTTTTTTTTATCAAATTCAGTTTTTTTTAAGAAAAATTTAACGTTCTTTTTAATTGTTCATTGGAATTATATAGAAGAATATTGCAATAAAATGAGATATGCTGCCGGCAATGACAAACAGATGCCAGATAAGATGATGATATTTTAGTTTTCTGAACAGGAAAAATAAGATGCCAGGCAAATAAAATGCTCCTCCAATAAATATCCAGGTAATTCCTTTATCAGGCATCATTTTTGAAACCGGCAAAATAAAGAAGAGGAATAAACAGCCCATAAAAGCATATAGAATTACATTGAAAATACCGACTCCGGATTCATATTTGTTTGGCCGGCTGATCCTGTAAATAATTGCTGCCAATGCCATTCCCCACTCAATACCAAACATTAACCATCCATATACACCCCTTAAAGCTATCAGTGAAATCGGCGTATAGGTGCCAGCTATCAGCAGGAAAATAGCGATCTGGTCCATATTAAAGAAAAAATTTTTTGCTTTACCGGGTTTCAGCCAGTGAGTAAATGTCGATGAAAGATAAAGAATGACCATGGCGCATCCAAAAACAGCTGTGGATATTACATGCCAGGCATTACCCCTGGTCGCTGAAAAAACAACTAAAAGAATAAGACCTGCCAGCGCAAGTATAGTCCCGATTAAATGTGATATAGCATTTGCTCGTTCTTCACCCAGTGTAAATTCTCTCTTTTTGCTTGCCATTAATTATTTATGAGAATTTATAAATATCTAACTCAGGTTAATAACTTTAATTATAAATTTATATTGTTTTTACTTGCGACAGGTTCGACCTGACATTGATATTTAATAAATTGCACTTGGATATCACGTTCACTTTTCTTACGGGATTAGTTTGGCTAAGATATATCGCTGCACTTCGTTTGCGATATATCAGACTCACTAAGTTGTAATTCGTAATATGTAGCTTATAACTTGTACCTTGTAACCTTTACCCTCTTTAAGATTTATTTATATTAAAACTTATTAAAATGAAAAGGACGATTTTTACATTTATTATCATCATGGCAGTTTTCTTAATAATGACTGCATGCGCCGCAGGGCCAAATGAATCCCTGAATACCGCTTCACCTGACAGCATGGTTGTGGCTGGTTTCTGGCGTGGTCTGTGGCAGGGAATAATTGCACCGGTTACATTTTTCATCTCATTGTTTACGGATAAAATAAATCTGTATGAAGTCCACAATAATGGCGGATGGTATGATTTTGGATTTGTGATAGGTGCCGGGATCATCTTTGGAGGCGGCGGACGCGCTTCCAGAAGAAGAGGTTAAAATAAACTGGAATGGAACGTAGAAACTTCATCCTGAGCGGACTTGGCGGGATGGCGGTAATCCCTCTCGAAACCAGTCATTACAAATCCATTCTTAAATGGGATAATTTCTTCAGAGAAGAGTTTCCCCTTTGCGGGATTAATCCCCAGAATACCAGGTTAATCCTGAAACCAATTATGACCAATCTGATACACTCTGATGTCTGGGAGGGACCCTGCAGAAATAATGTGGTCACGGTTGAAGAGGAAACACAAAGAGTCAAAGATTCTTTTAATTCATGGAAGAATAATCTGAATAACCAAAAATCCAGATTCGATCCGGGACATGTTATATTAATGGAACCTTCTCTGGTCATTTTTAAGGAAGATTTTACGATATATCCCGATCAGTTCGAAAAAATTGAACCTGATGCATTAAAAGCTGATGCATTTTTGATATCCCCCGAAGGAGCATCCATTACAACCTTTAAGATTGCTGAAAAATATAACAAACCGATTATTTCTGACTGGTGATTAAATTGCCGGACAGTTGACATTGCAGCATATACAAGGAGCCATGGATATGAAATGTTTGTCCCGAACGGTCAGGAAGAAATGATACGGGTTATTTCCTGTCTCCGGGCCAGAAAAATCCTTTCAGAAACAAGTATTCTCTATCCAACTGACTGGGGCTGGCCATCTGTTGCTTCAATTACAGGGATCAATGAACCTGAAAAGCTTAAGGACAGATTTGGAGTTAACATTGTAACTATTTCTTATGAAAGATTAGGGGCTATGATGGAGAAGATGATTGAAAACCCTGAAGTACAAAAGAAGGCAGAAAAACTGGCTCAAATACTTATTGACAATGCCGATCATTCTTATCTGGACAAAAAATATGTTATTAAGAGCCTTGTTTTCTATGATAGTATCATCCATTTGATGAACGAACATCAGTGTAACTCTTTTACAATCGAATGTTTTGAGTTCTGTACTAGCCGGTTGCCGGAAAAATGGGAAGTAACGCCATGCCTTATCCATACTTTGTTCAAGGACAAGGGTGTTCCCTCGGCATGTGAAGGCGATTTTGCAGCTCTCATCGGGATGGAACTGCTTATGTCTCTTTCGGGGAAATCATCGCATCTGGGAAACATGTTTATGGAGAAAAATGAAAGTTTACAGATAAACCATAGTGTACCAGGAATCAGGATGAACGGATTTAATGAACCTCCCCTGCCCTATCAGCTGGGCCGTTTTGTTGAGTCCGGATGGGGCACAAAAGTAGCAGTTGATTTCATGAATAACGAAGAGAAAAACGTAACAGTAGTCAGGATGAACCCGGAAGCGAGCAGCTTGCTTGTTCTGAAAGGCAGATTGGCTGGCTCCTGGGGATACGGTGAAGATCTTTTAAGCTGTTCGGTTTCTTCTTATGTTGTTGGTCAGGAAAGTGGAACGGCAAGGGAATTCATTGAAAAACAAGTCGATTATGGTAACCATCTTGTATGGGTGTATGGAGATTATACCAGGGAGCTTAAACTGGCAGCAGAAATGTTAAAGTTGGATATTGAAATAATTTCCTGATAATTATTTTACAAAAGAACTCACAAAGAAATACCCGAGGCCGCAGGTGAATAACCATACACCGTACAATGAATGTTCCAGAACGCTGATTAACAGTGATTGGGTTTTATAATAACGGTGGGCGAAAATCAGGCCTGCAAAAAAAGCCAAAACAAGTACAAGTGCATTCTTATATAAAATATGTCCGAAAGAGAAAAGAATGGCACTTATTATTATCCTGAGTGTATTGCCCGGAATAAGTTTTCCGTACCTGTGAAAAAACAGCGCTCTGTATGCCAGTCCCTGCGGCACAACTGAAAAAACAGGGTAAAAGATGCTGATCATTAACAGGAACAAAGGATTGGTGGAAGGCAAATAAAATAATTTCGTTTCATCAATTTGCCAGATCAGTACCACCATAAGCGCAGCTAATGGAATGAATAAAAGTATTATTTTCCATATCTCCCGTCTCCCCGATTTCCAATTGTAAAAGTTATTCCTGTCAAACGTGGCATCATAATGCAGGAAAAGGTGGACTGTTACACCCAATACCAGTAAAATCATCAAAAGGGGAACTGGCAGCAAATCCAGCATTATAATAACGGGCAGGATCAGGTACAGTATAACGAATTCTGAAATAAGCCTGATTTTGCTATTGCTGTAAATGATCTGTTTCCACCTTTCCGACATTTGTCCCGAAATTTAACATTTGAACTCAGATCAGTTTGATAAAGGCAGTCAGATAATATTCTGGGTTGTACCTTTATTTAGGAATAAAAAGAGAGATCAGATAATAAATACCACTACTTAGTATCATTGACCCCGGAATGGTTAAAACCCATGCCAGAAGTATGTTTGTAGCAATATTCCAACGGACTGAAGTGACTCCTTTAGTCAATCCTACGCCCATTATTGATCCTGTAATTGTATGAGTTGTGCTTACCGGGATTCCTGCCAGCGTACTTCCAATTATAGTCAGGGCACCTGCGGTTTCTGCACAGAATCCCTGAACTGGTTTCAGATGAGTTAGACCAAGTCCCAATGTTTTAATAACATTCCATCCACCGGTAAGAGTACCAAAGGCCATGGTCGCATAACATGAAAATATTACCCATACAGGAACATAAAAATCAGCTCCCAGATTTCCGGTACTAAATAACAGTATTGCAATAATTCCCATAGTTTTTTGAGAATCGTTGGCTCCATGACCAATACTGAAAACAGCTGATGAAACCAACTGCAAAATGCGAAACAGAGAATCAATCCGGCGCGGAGCGGTCTTACGAAATGTGATCATAGTCAGGACCATGATCAGGAATCCCAGTATAATGCCAATCAATGGAGACAGGACAATAAATAAAAGGACTTTAGTAATCCCTGAAGTAATGAGAACAGTAGTGCCTCCTTTAATGATAGCTGGCCCTATCAGACCACCAATTAATGCGTGTGATGCACTTATTGGCATACCTAAATAAGTACATCCATACACCCAGATTACGGAGCCAACCAAAGCTCCTATAATGATATATACATCCACCACAGAAGGATCTACAATTCCTTTCCCGATAGTCGTAGCTACATGAACACCAAAAAAAAGTACTGCAACGACATTAAAAAAAGCGGCCCATATAACAGCAAGGACAGGTGATAATACTTTGGTTGATACAACTGTAGCAATGGAATTTGCGGCATCGTTCATTCCATTCAAAAAATTGAAAAGAAGAGCCACAACTACAGTAACAATTACTAAGAAGGACATACCCGTAGGGTTAAGTCGATTTCAGAACGATAGTCTTCAAAATATCTGAAACATTTTCGATCCTGTCAGTCGTCCTTTCCATTGTTTCAAGGATTTCTTTCTGCTTGATCAGTTCAATAGCATCCTTTTCTTTTTTGAAAATCTCTGAGATAGTAGAATGATATATATCATCAGCGCTGCGTTCAATTTCAGACATTTTCCTGCAGGCTTTAAGTATTTTTTCAGGTTTTTTCAGATTTTTCAACTCCGATATTGCTGAGTTAATATGTGTACAGCCGTTCAGAATAAGTTTTCCAAAATTCTTGAACTCCGAAGGGATATTTGTGGGTCTGTAGTATCTTATTCGCTGGGATACACCATTAATTGAGTCAGCAACGCTGTCAAGAGATGAAGTGAGCCGATTCATATCTTCCCGATCGAATGGAGTAATAAAGGATTTATCAAGCTCATCAAAAACCTTCTGAGTTATTTCGTCACATTGTGTTTCGTATTCTTTGATTTGTTTCAGAAGATCTTTGTGTTTTACCGGGTCATCATGTTCAAGTACTTCCTGTAATGTAGAAGCTGCCTTGAGAACTAGCCCGGATAGATTCTCAAACATGGGAAAGAAATGCCTGTCCTGTGGAATAAG
>JBGPAO010000249.1:0-5666 GCA_041480755.1 Bacteroidia bacterium | reverse complement strand
TGTTCCTTAGTTCTTCCCATAGTATTTTCTCAGACACAGTCATTTTTCTTCTTAACCGACGAACAATATCTCTGATCTCCGGGTACTCCATTTAACCAATTTTAGCATAGATAATACAGTATTTGCAATAATCCCGAATAGTATCCACCCTTGGTTCCCCCCTCTCTCCGCGAGAGAGGGGGTTAGGGGGTGAGTCCGTATTAATTCATTAAATTTGTATTATCCACTCACCACCCAAATGGAAAGCCTAAATTTACCAACTTATTCTTTCAAGTTAAAATCTGAGGGAGGAAGAAATCTGATTTTCGATGAAATCAGGCGAAGATATGTGGCTCTTACACCTGAAGAATGGGTAAGGCAGAATTTTATCCGGTATCTGATTGGTGAAAAAGCATATCCTGCTGCATTGATTGCCCTGGAAAAACATTTTAAGTATAACAGGATGCAGAAACGATCTGATATCCTCGTCTATAACCGTGGTGGTCTGCCAGTACTGATGGTAGAATGTAAAGCTCCGGAGGTCAAAGTAAATCAGGCGGTTTTTGACCAGATCGCGCTGTATAACCTGAAATTCAATGTCCCGTATTTAATAGTCACCAACGGAATAAATCATTATTGCTGCAGATACAAGAAAGATCAGGGAAGATATGAGTTTCTTGAAGATATACCTGAATATAGCTTACTCAGTCACGGGGATTGATCATCTGTAATAAATATTCATTTGTCCATGATCCTGTCCCTCTCAGCCAGTCTTTCTTTTCTCCTGTAATCTGGAATCCTGACCTGATAAACAGATTACAGCTGGCTTCATTTCCTTTTGCAACATTACAATATAACTGATGTAACCCCAGCACTTTAAAAGCATAATCTATGAGCAGTTCAATAGCTTCTGAAGCTATGCCCTGCCGGCGGTTTTCTTTTCTTGCCACAAGTATACCTATCCCGGCTCTTCTATGAAACGGATCGAAATCAAACAGATCAATTGCACCAACTGTCAGTTTTTCACTCTCGCCAGAAGTTCTGAGCGTAATCATTAATCGCATCTGGCGGATCTCAAAAATATCTTTATGGGATTCCTCAATAAACTGGCTGAGAACATGTTTTGAATATGGAGCCCGGGTCTGACTGACAAACCAGTTTTCCGGATCGTTTTCCCAGAGATACAGATTATTAATATCGTAAGGCTCCATTGCCCTTAACAGTATCTTCTCTCCTTCAAGAAAAGCCATTAGAAAAGTTGTTTTAGGAATAAGTATTATTTTTCTATAATTGTTTTGTAATCTCCGGAAGGCTGGGTAACCGAGAAGCGGTTAAGATTATGATTAAAATTGATAATTAGGGTATCCTGCGTATTCAAGTTAATTACCTTGAGATTGAAGTCATCCCTGAAAAGCAAAGGTCCCTGCGTACCAGCTTTAAGTGCACCTCTTTCAAGAATTTCTACATAATAGATATCCGAAGCGAATGGTACTTCTTTGTCCCTGATGGCAAAGTATCCTTTTTCTCCGTTACCGACAGGGAAATAGAAAAGATCATCACCAGTAGTATTCAAAGGAAATCCTATATTAATAGGATCATTCCAGGTTTTATCCTCAAGCAGATCACTAAAGAATATATCAAAGCCGCCCATATTGAAGTGTCCCTTTGAACTGAAATACAGTCGTGTTCCATCTTTTGTTATAAAGGGTGTTTCTTCGTCGAGATCGGTATTAATAACAGGACCTAAGTTTGTAGCAGGTCCCCACTCTTTATTATTCAATCGTTGCGATCTGTAAATATCCAGTTTCCCGTATCCTCCTCGCCGGTCGCTCGTAAAATAAAGGGTTTGTCCATCCCCTGATATACTGGCGTGTGTTTCGTTGGTCCTGGTATTAATATTTTCATTCAGGGGCTGTGCTTTGGACCAGAAAGGCCCTGATAATACGCTTAAATATATGTCATCATTGCTCTCTGCCCTTTTTACAAGGTATAACTCGGTACCATCGCTGCTTAACGATACAGGATACATGTCTCCATCAGATCCCACCTGCGGATTTAATACCTCCGGAACTGACCAGATTCCGTTAATCTTTCTTGACAATTGAATTGCATCATAAAATTTCATCTGTGTAATAAAAACCATCGTATTACCGTCTGCTGAAAGGACTGCATTATAGTTATCGGTTTCAGAATTAATGGGTGCTTCGAGCCTCACCTTGTTCAGATTAATCGGAACATCCTGGATAATTTTGGCTCTTTCACAGGCCCTGACCTCAGTCTCTACAATATTAATATTATAGTTCCCTTCAAAATCTTTTGAATCCATAAAAGTCTGGTAAGTATCCAGTGCTTTATCAAGATCGTTATTAATACGATAAGCATTACCAAGATAGAAATAAGAATAGTGAGGTGCGTTGGACTCAGTATATAATCGTTTTTTATATTTGATGCTGGTCTGGGTAATGGCTTTTTCCAGGTACGGTATAGCCCTGTGCTCCTGTCCCGGGATCTGGAGATAGGTCATACCTGCCTTAAAATTAAAATTGGGATTATCGGGAAATGTATCCAGCAGCTGAAGGTAGTAGTAAAGAGCCTCCTGATATTCCTCAATGAGGTAAAAGAATTCACCTTCTGAGAAAAGCTCTTCAGGATCAGTTATTTCCTGGGCAGAAAACCTTGGAAGAAAAAGAGATAATAATGCTATAATTATAAGGATCCTTTTCACATTTATTTAATTTTCAGCTTTTCAGGGACAGCCACCGGTTCAATTTTAACGTTAGGAAGCTCGGGCTTAATAACCTTGAATTCAACCCTTCTGTTAAACTTGCGGCCTTCAGGATTATCTGAACCATCGGGATTCTGGTTTATTGCAATATGCTCAGATTCTCCGAGTGCTTTTATCTGCAATCTTCCGGATTCAATTCCTTTTGTTTTAAGGTAACCAATAGCACTGTCTGCCCTTTTCTTTGAAAGATCCAGATTGTAAGATTCAGTACCAATTGCATCCGTATGCCCGATAGCGATAATATGCATTTCCGGGAATAATCTCATTATATCAGTAAGGTTATCAAGTGTGGTTTTAGACTGGCTTGTGAGTGAGTATTTATCAAAGTCAAAAAATATCGTTCTCAGGAATACGGTCTTGACTTCGGCTTCAGGTTTAACTTCTTCTTTCACCTCCTCAGTCACCTCTTTAATCTCTTCAACTACCTCTTTATCCTGTTCTTCCTCAACCTTCTGTTCTTCAGTAACTTCTTCAACCATTTGTTTTGTCAATTCATCTGAGCGCTGCTGGAGAGCCGCAAGATATTCACCCTCATTTTCAAAGATCTCGAACCTGTAAATATCCCTTAATCCGAAATTATCATCCGCAAATCTTGCCTGATATCCGTATTTCCCGTTTCCGGAAGGAAAGAAAAAGAGGTCATCGTCGGTTGTATTCAGGGGATACCCCAGGTTTATAGGTTTTGCCCAGGTGCCGTCTGCCATTTGTTCTGATTTGAATATATCATATCCTCCTATATTAAAATGCCCCTGTGATGCGAAATACAGGACCTTCCCGTCTTCGGAAAGGAAAGGATGGTCCTCGTTCAGGTCAGTGTTTATTGCAGGACCAAGATTCAAAGCTTCACCCCATTCTCCCAGTTGATTTTTATTCGAGACATAAATATCCATATCTCCAAAACCGCCTTTTCTGTTACTTGTAAAGTAAAGGGCATCACGCGCAGGAGATATTGAAGCATGCGACTCCCAGAATTTAGTATTAATATTTTTGTTCAATAATTCAGACTTGGCCCATCTTCCATTCTGATAGCTGGAAAACATTATATCACTGTTGAAATTATCTTCTATATTCAGAAATAATTGGGTTCCTTCTTTTGACAGGCTGGTGGCAAATTGATTCCCGTCAGATTGTATCTCAGGGGTTATATTGATGGGTTCTGTCCATTTCCCGTCAACTTTTTTTGCGAATTTCAGGGCATTGTAAAACTTAAGTGCTGTCATATAAACCATGACATTTTCATCTGCTGATACAACAGGATTGAAATCAGAGAATTCCGTATTAATAACTTCTCCAAGGTTGTCCTGGATGACATAAACCGGATTTTCCTCAGCTTTCTTGGCATTGTTGCAGGCAACGATCTGCTGATCAGCATATTTTGACCCCTCTGATTTTTCATTGTTTAGCAGCTCCTTGTATTTCTGGTAACATTGCACGGCATTCTCCAGCTGATTGGTAATCCTGTAAGCATTCCCCAGATATAACCAGGCATCATAAGGTGCCCTTGTTTCTTTAAATATTCCTTCCTGGTATTTGGCAGTTACATTTGTCACTGCCTTCTGAAGATAGGGTATTGATTTTTGTTTTTCACCTGGCATGTTCAGGTAACATACACCAATCCTGTAATTGATGTTTGCGTTGTTTTCATATCCCCTGGGCAGTAATTTCTGATATTCGACCAGAGCATCTGCATAGGATTCATCCATCAGAAAGAATTCTGCATCAAGGAATATCTCCTTCAAAACTTCCTGGTATTTCTGTGTGTAAGAGGTGAAGCTAACCAGGAAACATACTGTAATGAGGGTCAGGATCTTTTTCATCAGTTAGCTAATTTAATGGTAGTAAAGCAAATTTAAGAATAAAAAGAGTTATTACACAAGCTTTTGCAATTTTATCTATCTAACTGATGCAGCCCTAAGATTTCTATTCCTGCTTCTGCTTGTTATTTTTTCGTCTGACCAGGATAATAATAAGAAGAATTATTAACAGCCCTGCACCGGCCAGATAATAACACAGGTGTGATTTTTTCTCAGGCGTTGCCGGCATGGCAGGTATCTGAGATGGTTCGATCTTTTTGATAAGTTCCTGCCTCTCCATCACATTTAAAAGGTTCAGAAAGAGCTTTATCACGTCAGATTCTGTGTAATTATTATATTTTGCCTGGGCAAGGAGATAATTGAAGAGGTCATTTATATTCTCTATTCCTGAAGATTCAAGGTTCAGCCTGATTAATAATTCCTGAAGCGGACCGGACGCCGTACCAATAAGCACTTTCATAATCTCTGCAAGATCTTCTTTTTCAAGGTAATCGAAAAGGAGATTCATGGCATCTGATTCGGAATAATCATATTTATCCGTATTTTTCAGCAGATAATTCATAAGATCAATAGGATTACTCAGTCCCTCCTTTTCCGGATCCAGATCCTCAAGGGCCTGCCTGAGCCCGCCCGTTGAAAGTTTTGTAAGATTTTCCAGGAGATTAAGCAACTCTGTTCTCTGTGAGAGTTTGGTAAACAGATTATTGACATCCTTTGCTTCATAGCCTCCTGCTTCAGTATTTTTCATCAGATAATCGTACAGTTCCTGCAGGTTTGTTATGCCTTCTTTTGCCGGATCAAGGTCCGAGAGTGTATTTCCAAGCGCTTCATTTTCTGTAAGATCTTTGAGCTGATCAATATATTGATTAACGTAACTTGTCTGGAATTGTTTAATGATCATGTCATTTGATGGGACGGGGACCTGTCCGGTGACCTTTTCAGTGACTGTCTCCTTTTTAGGAGGTTCTTTCTTCCTGATTACAGGGGTCTTTTTTTCCGGATTATAAACAATCACAATATCCTTGTAACTCAGGTTGCCGTCTTTGTCTACCAGTTTTAATTTAAGTATATTTTTGCCAGGCACCGGT
>JBGPAO010000248.1:0-5670 GCA_041480755.1 Bacteroidia bacterium | reverse complement strand
CAAGGGGCTTGGTGAAATGCAGACACTCGCTTTGGGCGTAGGTGATCTGAAAAAGGTACTCAGCAATGTAAAGTCTAGGGGTACTTGGGGCGAAGCCCAACTAAGCAATTTAATAGAGGAAATTCTTACCCCCGAACAATATGAGAAGAATGTTAAAACTAAGAAATCTAGCAAAGATAATGTTGAATATGCGGTCAAGTTGCCAGGGAATGATGAAGATGTAAGGGATGTATTTCAGGAAGCATTATTTACAATTTACCAGAAAATCACACTTCAGAAGTTTCAGATAAAATGTAGTTTCAATACCTATTTGTATTCTGTTTGTAAGTTTCTGTGGATCAGGGAACTTTCTAAAAAGAAGGATTATGAAGAAATAACGGATGAATTTCCTGATTTAAATGTTGCCGGATCAATTAATCAACAATATGAACTGACTGGATCGAAAATATTTTCAAAACATTTTAATGAATTGTGTGAGGATTGCCAGAAAGTCCTTTCTATGTATTTCAGGAATATATCCATGGAAGAGATCTGTAATATAATGGGATATAAAAATATTCAAATTGCCAAGGATAAGAAATACAGATGTAAAAAGAATTTATTAACCCGGATATATAATGATCCGGAATATCAAAAACTGAAGAATGAAAAATACATGGCTGGTTGAAAAATATCTTGATGGAGAATTGACAGGTGAAGAGTTGAGTAACTTCGAACTTGAGATCCTGAAAAATCCGGAAGTTGCAGAGGAAGTCGAACGTGTACGAAGCCTGGATGCATTTTCAAGGAAACAGTATGGTATATTAGCTTCCACTCAGGAACTGCTGGAAGATCCCGAAGATATGTTTCGTTCTATAGAAGAATCTTCATTGAAGTACGACCTGGAAAGTCTGAAAATACAGAAAATTAGTGAATCGGATCCCGATTACCAGGATTTCAGAAAGAAGGTCAGAACAATTTCTTTAAAGAACTATCTTAAAGTTACCACAAAAAATAAAATCCTGGTTCCCGGTTTTATCATCTGGATTGCCGCAGCCTGTTTTGCACTTTTACTCGCAATTTCACTGCTGTATGTCTTTACTGGCAGCAAACCTGAAAATCTCCACGATGTTTATGCCAGCTTCTACAATCCATATCCAGCCGATCTTCTGGTAAGGGACAAAGCATATGCCCCGACCGATCCGTACACTATGGGACGGGATGAATACCTGAAATCAAACTATGGATTGGCTCTTTCATACTTTAATGAAGTTGAATCCGGCAGCATAAATTACAAATCCATTTGTCTGCTGAAGGGAATATGCTTTATGGAAACCGGAAATTTTGAAAATGCAATTCTGGCTTTCAGAAATCTTTCGGATGATCCGGTACTGAATGATTTTGGACAATGGTACACGGGCCTGTGTTATATTGAGTTGCAGCTGCCGGACAAGGCCAGGGAGCTTTTCAAAGAATTATCCAGCAGGGAAGGCTATTACAGGAAGATGTCAGGACAGGTTTTAAAATCCCTGTAAACTTTCTTTACCCCTGCCTTTTCTGAATAATTTATTCCTATAAATAAATCCAAGAACAAAGACGATCAGAATAATTCCGCTTAACAGGTACTTTGTTATTCCAGGTTTAAATATTGCGCTGCTGTCACCAACCACAATGTAACCCGCCCAGTAAAAAGGATGCTGAGTAATGGGATCTGCTTCTTTAAGAAACGATAATTTCGCATTTCTGAGAGCCGCATCTTTTGATGCTCCTCTGGCCAGGTTCTGATAGAAATGAGTCATAAGTTTTCCGCATGATTCATCTCCAACCGGCCATAGAGTCATTACCACATCAGGCACCCCTGCATAAAAGAAAGCCCTTGCAAGACTCATTATTCCCTCACCTCTTTTAAGTTTTCCATAGCCGGTATTGCAGGCACTCAGAACGACCATGCTGGCATTCAGGTCAAGATTGTATATTTCAAAAACATTCAGCAAACCATCTTCCTCTCCTTCATTATTCGGGGAAAAGACCAGTGTTGAATTCATAGGATCATCTTCATCGATAAATGCATGCGCCGCAAGATGAAGAATCCGGTATTTTGATGAAAGTTCCTTGAAACTATGCTCGCTTGCCTCATTCCCGATTCTTAAATCACCACCGACTATCTTAATAATCGATCTGACTTCCTTTGCCGAGCCAGCCAGTGGTTTCAGTTTTGCCCTGTCAAGAGAAATATCCCTGACCGGATTAATTTCATTTCCTATGGTTTCAGGATCGGATGGTGCAAAAGCCAGGAGTCCTTTTCCTGCCCTCACTTTGTGCAAATCAGATTGAAACAAAAGCGTTGCAGAATAGGCATAACTCAGTGGATGCTTATTTACCAGGTAAGCCAATTTACCAAAATTATAATCATTGCTTTCAACCGGTTCAGTAAGCAGTATATCGAATGGAATATATGCCAGCATACCGTCTGGAATAATTATCAGCCGTTTGTTATCCTTTAAATGATAATCGCCAAAGAGAATTTTATTTAATTCAAAGGCGGCACTAAAATATCCTGAAATCAGCTCTGACGAAGTATTAAAATAATCTTTCCTTATAAAATCATAGACCATCCTTATATTACTGTAAAATGAGCTGTCAATACCAACCTGTTTGTAGCCCAGGTCATGCCTGTCCAGTGTGAAGATAATCAGCAGGGTATCCGCAAGTACATACTCAACCATAACATCATTAGTGCCAAGCTTGTCTTGTATTTGTTTTACATTCATTATCCCCGGAAAATATTTTAAGCTGTAGTATTCCGGATATTTTTTACTGAGCTGCCCTATCAATTCTTTTCTGTCATTGTTGAGGTCGTAGATTTTCTTATTCCAGTTCCTGATTTTTACCGAATCAGGAGTTTCATTTTCATATTCTCTGACAATCAGGTTATTGTATGCAGCAAGCTGCATCCTGATCTGCTGGTCACTATTTTTAAGTTCATCCGGAACCTTTCCTTCCTCAAGGGCTTTCTGGTCCCGGAGTGTTGCCAGCAGGGTGGAATATTTCATTTTTTCTGCGGTTTCAAAACCTCCAGCAAGGTATTCTTCTTTGCCTGTCAGTTCGTACATATCCAACGAGATCCGGATTAATGCCAGAAAAGTCTCATTTTCATTTTCTGAAAGATACAACCTGCTTTCTTCAGCCAGCCAATCATTCTGCATTCTCATTATCACGTTCACGGCTGACTGGTAAGTATTATATGAAGCATCCAGGTATTCCGGATTTATGTTTCCCCCGGTATTATTCTTTCCCATCTGTTCCAATGCAAATGCTTTATCTTTCAATATCCTTAGAAGATAGAGAAGATTAATTTCTTCCGAAATCTCAGGATTGGTATTATAATCCACATTCTCAAATTGTGGAGCAACTGCTATCAGCCCTTTTTGAAAATATTTCAATGCCTGTTTATATTCTTTTGCCTGCAAACACCACCTGCCCAGATACATATACGCTTCTGAAGTAAGATAATGTTTCTCCCCGAGATTATTAATCCTGATGCCAAGAGCCGATTCCAGGTATTTTTTTGCATCTTCCAGTTTTCCCTGCAAGGTGAGAAAATCACCATAGGAGAGATAATCATAGGCAAGCAAAGGATGACCTGGATCCAATAATTCAGTCCGGCCCGATATCAGCTTGTTATAATAATAATCTGCTTCTTCTGTTTGCCCGGCGGCTGCATACGTAGTTGCAAGATAATAGTATGATGAAACCAGGCGGGAAGGATGCAAATTTTCAACGCCTTCAGCAGCTTTATGGTAATACAGAAGGGCATTTTCATAATTACCAAGTGCACAATAAATATCTGCACAATTATTATAATACCTGAATAAAATGGGATGTGTCGGTCCGTATACCTGAAGTGCAATTTCAAGGGCATGTTGATAGGCCTTAAGGGCTTGCGGATAATCACCATTTGAATAGCCCAGGAGGCCGCGGCATTCATACAATGAAGGAATTAGTGTGCTTCCGGATGTACTGTCTTTATAAATAAGGATTTCTGCTTTGTCCAGATAGAATATAGCCGTATCTGGTAAACCTGCCGTTATATAATAAAAACCCAGGTTCAGATAAGAATTTATCAGATCCGGAAAATCTTCTCCGTATAATTTAATAGATATTTGTATATTCCTTCGAAGGTTATCCAACGCTTTGTCATATTCTCCCCTCCTGTTATAAATCTGGCTCATATTCAGATAATACCAGGCCTTTTCAATGGATGGACCTTCAGTTACGGAATTGATTTGTTCGAAACTTTCATTGAAATAATGTTCTGCTGAATCATTATCACCAAGAAGGTTATAGATATTTCCAATATAATTCAGATACCTGGCATTTTTCTGAGGATTTATTGTACCATTAGTCTCTGATGCTATGCGTATAAACTTTAAGGCATCCCTGTAATTCCCTTGTCCTGCAAGAATTTTTCCTTTAATATAAAACACACCGGCCAATGCTTCAGAGTATCCCTTCATTTTCGCATTCAGCAGACCGGTGGCTTTTTCTAAATGAACTAATGCATTTTCATTTTCAGATATTAGCCTGTAGTATTCCGCTAAGCCAAGATAACATTGAACTTCCGCAAATGTATCCTGCATTCCGATCGATATCCTTAATGCTTCGGAATAATAGAATGGCAGGCTGTCGTAGTCTGATTTTTCATAAAGAAATTCAGTCCTGGATATATAGAATCCGACAAGAATGGAGTCCGATACCTGTGATAAGCCATATTGAAATGGCATAGACAAGAGAGAAAAAAGGGGCGGTATAATTATATACTTAAGTGTCAATCTATCCCGGTTTTAAACCAATCCGCTAAAATTATGAAAAAGTATCATCTTGCTATAATTATGTTAAAAAATTATTTAGAATCTGTATAAATTATATTTTTATTGTACTCATACATAGATATTTGCAATGCTTGCGTAAAAAAACCTGAAAAATACCCGGCTACCTTTTTTGATTTTCTGCACTAAACATATAGAGGGACTTATATAGCGGATTCCGAAAAGCTAAAAAAGAGTAGGAACAAAAATTAAACCTTTTACCATGAAAAAGTCTGATTTTCGACCCGAGGAATTCTTTGAATTCAAATTAAATCCAGAAGCAATGAATAAACTGCATGGAGGTGATTCACCCACTCACCCTCCTGACCCTCCCGTTCCACCTCCCGGGAAATAACTTTTTTAGAATTAGCTGAATACTGACGGTTCAGCAAATAGTCAGGCATAATGATGCATGGCATAAACAGGTAAATGGGGTAATGACATTAAGCAAAACCTGCTACCTGTTTATGCTTCTGTTAATCAGAAGTGGGCAGATATTCATATGACAGATTGAATCATTTAACCGATGGAAGATCTTTTGAAATTCAGTCACTCTCTTGAGTTAAGCCGTGATACCCTGAAGCTTATCCAGGATATGATTCGCAGTATAAAATCTATGTTTCCATCCAATCCTGTTCTTACTGACAGGGCAAGTGGAATGAATTATTCAGCGGTAGCAGATCATGTGGCCGAAATAATGGAAATAGCCCGGGAAAAACCTGAAGTATTTGACGGGATTATTGATCCTGATGAACTTGAAAAATATTCAAGATCTGCTTCTGAGTTCGGGGAAATCGGTAATCAGATTGAAAAACTTCTGAAT
>JBGPAO010000247.1:0-5685 GCA_041480755.1 Bacteroidia bacterium | reverse complement strand
TGATCTGGAGACGATTGGAACAATAGGGATCATTCGGGACATCCTCAAAATAACCATTCCAGATATAGGTTTTCATTGGACCGCTTTTTGAGAATAACCAGGTCCAGGCAATATCATGTGCATTACGATAAGCCGCAGTTTTTTCACTATCCAGTCTGATCCTGGACGCAATCCTTAACAGCTCATCAAACAGGCGGATGGACTCAATAACGTTAGAAGAATATTCACTTATGACTACACCGGTACGTGCATTCACGCGGAAAGGCCATGGTGATTTCCCTATCAGGGTCACAGCAAATGGATTCGGATCAATAAAAATATCACGGACATTCCCGGCCAGTGCATCAGCGCAATGAATTGCAGCTTCAAGATATTTATTTTCTTCTGTTACCTCATAGAATTTCAGATATGCAATTCCAAGTTCTCCCACTTTGTCAGGTTCAATTCCGTGCAACCCGTCACCGCGCATTCCATCATTCTCCCATTTTGAAGCTCCCATATATTCAGTTTCGAAGGGATCTGAGCTGGCATAGGGCACATTCGGCCATGGCCAGTCATCCGGAGTCGTCCCATGCTCAAGCTGCCAGTCGAGCATTTCCCTTACCACATCCAGGTAAGAATTATCGCCGGAAAAAATCCTGTAATCGAGAACAAGACCCTGCACCAGTCCGGCATAAACGCAAGCGGGATTATGCGGCCAGTATTCGCCGGTAAGTCCTTTGTCGAAATCTTCCTGTCCGCGGATATGCGGCCCCTGGAAGCAACAAGTCACCAGGTACAATTTCTTACCGGTTTTAGGATCTACCGGTGTCCCTGATTTAATGAATTCCGACGCTAGTTTTACAACATGGGCATATCCCGCACCCGGAACCCCCGGGTTATGCCAGGGCAGGATAATTCCATTCATATCCCTGTGAACGGGATGATTATTTATAGTGTCCAGTGATTTTAACCGGTTGATCTGTCCTGCTGCCAATGGGCATAAAAAAACTGTGGTGATAAGGGAAATTAAAATTCTCATTGGATTAAAGCATTATTTAAATTGAACGTTTATTTTATTTGATCTGTTATGGAAGATATGAACCACACCTCCTGACTCCAGCGGAGCCCATATCCAGCAATTATCAGTTTCGTCATCTCTCTCCGGCAATTCAGATTCATCAGAAAATACTTTTTCAGGCTTCTCTTTCAGGCGAAGGACCTCCTCTGCTGTTGAATCAAAAGTCCTGTATGAAACAAGATCCGGACTGTACTTCACCTCCGTAATGACAGATGTTGAACTCAACAGTTTGTTTTTGTGTGATGGCGCAAGTTCAGGACAGGCGCCCATTGCCCTGAGGTAATGCCTGATATAATCACCATATCCATCGGTAAGCCAGATATCATCCCGTATATACCTGTTTTTACCATCCCAATCCACGGTGTAGGTAGCCCAGTTTAGTGTCCGGATTGCATTAGTTTTATATGTCGTATCACCGGAAAGCGCAGTATATAAAAGTTCCACTGATGCCTGTCGTGAGGAGTGGCTGTTCCCGGGCACCTGGTAAACAGTCTGTTCATTCATAACAGTCACACCGTATTTTTGATATTCATGATTGCCGAGTTCACGGTACGTCCAGTCAAAGATCCGCTTCACATCATTCTGCCAGTCCGGGAAAAGAACGCGGTTCAGCATAATGAACATGGCAAAGGTGATGGCATTTGTCTGGGTGTTGCTCCAGCCCGGGATGTCCTCAAAAAACGGCCCCCATTTGCCTGTTTTCATTGGATAATCTTTCATCCAGCCGAGGATCAGGTCAAATGATTTCCCATACATGGCGGCATTCGCGGCATCAAGCTTAATCATTTCCTTAAAAAGCATTAATGTGCCTGTCCAGTTTGCAGTATAAACCGCCCGGGATTCAACATTGCCGCTAAAGGTATTGCTGAAGAATGATCCTGGTTTGCCTGTTTGTGCATTTACTCTGAAAGGAAGCGGCGATTTATCGTTATCACCATGCATTGTCTTTTCGGCAAGGACTTTTGCAATGCCGGCCGCGGCATCCAGGTATTTCTGGCCGCCGGTCATTTTGTACAGCGTTACGAGTTCATATCCGAAATTCCCCGCCTTATCAGGCTGGAGGTAACCTTTACCGTTTCGCATGTCCCCGTCATATTTGCCGGAGTGGATTTTCGTATTATAGGGGTAGGGCAGATTTGGCCAGATGCAGGCAGAATCAGACAGAGACCGGGACAAATACTCATCAGCGAGATATTTCATATTTTCAATGACAGACGGATCCCCTGTATAACGGTAAAGCAATGACCATGATGACAGGGCCATGTTGATCTGGTCTCCGCCCAGCCCGCGCATATCATGCTCCGGTTTCCAGACCTGGTGGTTCATGTAATATTTCAGCCCGTTGGAATCAGTTTCCATATTTTTCCAGAAATCCCAGACCAGAGATATCACGGTATCAAACGATTCCCCCGGAGTTGAAGAATACCATGGCAAAATGTGTCCGTTCTGATCCAGCCGCACCGGATGATACTGTATAGTATCGGCAATGATAGTGTCATGCATAACTTCCGATATCCTGTTTTTCTGATCACATGACCCGGCAACGGTAAGAAAGATTATTATGAACGGAAGAATTTTTTTCATATAGAGAAAATGAATTTCATCCTCGGTGAACAGTGAGCAGTGAGCAGTGAAGAGTGAGCAGTGAGCAGTGAAGAGTGAAGAGTGAAGCGGAAAAACGTGAATCGTGAGTCGTGAGTCGTGAGTCGGAAATCGTGAAGAGTGAAGTGTGAGTCGAAAAAACCGAAACGTCATCCCGATGAATATCTGGACCTACTGTTCTGCACCCCTAGAAAATTAGAACCCAGAAACTTAGAACCCAGAACTCGGAATCCAGAACTCGGAACTAAGAACTAAGAACCCGGAACTAAGAACTAAGAACCCGGAACATCTTCAGGCCCTCCACGGCCTTTCCCTGTTCTTTAGGTTCGTATCGTTCAAAATATCCAGTGCAATATTCGTATCCTGGACAATCTGGAAATCATACATGCCGGCACAGACAAAATCTGCTCCATTTTCAAATGCAAAACGAAATCCGTCTTCCGGAAGGATAGCACCGGCAGCCATCACCTTGAACGCAATCCAGGGCTGGGGTAGATCCTTCATATAACGGATCGTTTCTTCTGTGTTGAAACAGAATTTGTTGTCATGCCATACCGGATGCTGTGCCGACCAGTAATTCTGGTGATGCAGTGTTTTCATCCAGAAGTCAGGTTTAAAACCTTGATCTACAGCTTTTTTAATAGTTTCGATTTGATGTGCCCCGATGCCTGCCGGAATTCCGGCACTGCGGATGAGATCCATGGCTTTCGCAACCTTATCATATCCTTCATTTGCGAAATAATAATCTGCTGTTTCACCCTGGACATAACATGCAGTAGCTCCGTTATCAATTGCCTCCCGGATCAGGTCCAGCCAGTCTTCAAATGGCATAGGTGACGCGCCGTTTGCATCGTACAGAAGCCCTGCACAATCTGATATAAACTGGATCTTTCCAAGCTTTTTCTTCCAGTATTCATTTATGAGCTTGCCGATTACCGGATGAGAAAGAAGGGTATTAATTCCGCTCTTTTCGGCCATCACAAGGGTTCTGAATATCCGGTCTTTTGTGTGATATGCCCGTACAAGCTGGGAAACATAAATCAGGTCACGGGAATGAGCCCACCCATTTAAAAGATTACCTCCCAGGATCAGCTTGCTTAAGGTTTTATCCCTGATCTTTCCAAAGGGAAGTTCTCCTTTCAGCTCATCAAGCTCAGGAAAATCCATACTTATCACGCTGGCTCCTGATATTATATCCGCCAGGTTTTGTTCCTCATAGCTTTCCCATTTCTTTTTCCTGTAATAGGCATAGCCAAAAATGCCAAGAACCGGCAACGTTGCCAGGTGCCTGAGAATTTCCCGTCGGCCCAGGGCAGGCCTGGTGCCATTATCCGGCTGATGGTCGGTATTTCCGGATTTGAGTTGTTCAGGAGTAAGGATTTTACGGGCATTCCGCTTCCTGTAAATAAAGTCCCGGATTAAACCGTCAAGTCCGAGGAACAGCCCGGTTGGAAGAATAGCAATTGCTATCAGCATTACAGCTTCGATCAGATTTTTATCCACCAGCAGATAATGCCCCTCCTGTCCTGCTCCGTAGGAACTTGTCACAAATGGGGGATTTGCAAGATAATACAGTGCCAGAAGTGCAGCTCCGGCTATAGCAGCTGCCCGGGTGAACATACCCAGCAACAATCCAAGTCCGATGAGTATCAGTCCCCAGACGTTTATGAAATTAATTACCCCAAGGATTCCCGGACTTTCTGCCATCCAGTGGAACAAACCTGGCAGGATATACCTTGATTGTTCCAGGTATCCGGCAGCAGACCACGAAGGATCAGCCAGTTTAACAAGTCCTTCATATAAAAAATGCCAGCCAATAATGATTCTCAGGATGGCAAGTAAATACATGCCGGCTTGCGAAATGTCAATTGTTTTGGATTTTGTAGTCATGGACTTATTCAATTTGAATTTTTTAAAGTTATTTAATATTACGATCAGAATCAACAATATTTTTTAGATTCAATACCTTTTGTTTTTTTCTGAAGGTTAGTGTAATTTTATACAAAACCGGCAGCAGTTATTATTCCTGCCTTTTCTGATTACATCCATTATAAAAAATCTACTATGGAAAAACGAAAATTTACCCGGCGACAGGTCATTGCCACCGCGTCCGCAGGGACACTTGGTGTTATGGCTGACTGGCATCTGAGACAATATAATGTTTACGGGGAAGATGCGGGGAAACTTGCCCTCCTCGGCGGTGATCCTGTCCGCACCGCAGAATGGCCTGAATGGCCGGTCTGGGATCCGTCGGCAGAAGCAGATATCATAAAGATGCTGCACAGCGGCAGGTGGTGGCGGGGCAGCGGGGAATATGTTGCTGAGTTTGAAAAACAATATGCGGAACTTATTGGTGCTAAAAGATGTCTCGCCACAGCAAGCGGCACAACTGCCCTGCTGATCTCTTTGCATGTCCTGGGCGTTGATGCAGGGGATGAAGTGCTGGTATCACCCTTCACCTTTATAGCGACATACAATGTAATTTTTATGAACAAAGCCCTGCCCGTATTTGTAGACACAGATCCGGAAACTTTCCTTATGAATCCTGATAAGATTGAGGAGAAGATCACAGACCGGACCACGGCCATTCTCCCTGTGCATATTTATGGACTTCCGGTGGATATGGACAGGGTAAACACTATTGCCAGAAAACATAATCTGAAAGTTATAGAAGATGCTTGCCAGGCATGGCTGGCAGAGTACCGTGGCAGGAAAGCAGGCACTCTTGGTGATCTTGGGTGTTTCAGTTTCCAGAACTCCAAGCATATACCAACAGGTGAAGGAGGCGCTGTCGTGGGAAATAATGATGAAATAATGGATCGCGCCAATGCTTTTCATAATTGCGGCCGGCCATATGGAAGCTTTAAAGGCACAACTCCCATTCCAATCCGTGGAAGCAACCGGCGTATGCAGCAGTTCCAGGCTATAATGCTGATGTCGCAGATGAAACGAGCTAAAAAAGATGCTGATATCAGGCTGGAGAATGCCTTATATCTTGACAGCAAATTACGAGAAATTCCCGG
>JBGPAO010000246.1:0-5732 GCA_041480755.1 Bacteroidia bacterium | reverse complement strand
CTCGTGAACACCCATAGGCATCTGTGATGAGTAGATCATAATCTCCTGCACGAAGACCGCTAATGTCCTGATTTAAGGATGTATATCCGCCCGGGCCTGACCAGGAATAATTATATGTTCCTGTTCCGCCTGATGCGGTTATATCAATCCGGCCATTATTATCACCGAAACAATCAAGGGAAAGAATGGATGTGGGATCAATTGTAACGCTGATGGAGTCCGGTTCATTAATAGTCTGAGCAGGTATTGATGCCATACAACCATGGCCATCGGTGACATTTAATGAATAATCTCCTTTTTCTAGTCCCGATATATCTTCTAAGCCGGAATTAAATCCTCCCGGCTCCGTCCAAAAATAACTATAAGGCAATGTGCCTCCTGCAACTGTGACATATACAGCTCCATCCGATGAGCCAAAGCAGGAAATATCAGTAACTGAATCTACTGTAATTATCAATAGGTCAGGTTCGGTAATTATAACAGGACCAAGGTTAAACTTGCATCCATTGGCATCCGTTATTTCCAGTAAGTAGAAACCCGGCTCCAATCCGCTGATATCTTCATCAGTATATGAGACCGGGCCGGTCCATAAAAAGGAATATGGTAGAACTCCACCCGTCACCGATATAGCTATGGAACCATCATCATTCCCATTACAGGTAACATTATTAATTGATTCTGTTACAGCATTGAGTTCGAGAGGTTCAGAAACAGTGACTGGCCCGAGACCAGATGAGCAGTCTGTGGCGTCTGTGACAGTGAGATTATAGTTGCCTGCCAACAGGTTGGTTATATCTTCAAATGGAGAAGAAAAAGACCCGGGACCTGTCCATACATAACTTAGCGGAAGTATTCCCCCGGCAACTGAAACAGAAATAGCTCCGTCATTTCCCCCGTTACAGGCAACATCAGTAACCAGATCGGTTGTAATAATGATTTCATCAGGTTCAGCGATACTGATTGGTCCGAGATTAAAAGTACAGGCGTTCGCATCTGTAACGGTCAGATTATAATTACCCGGCTCAAGTCCACTGATATCTTCATTCGTTGATCCGAATGTTCCGGGACCTGTCCAGGAATAGCTGTATCCCGGGGTTCCTCCTGAAACCGTTATTGAGATAGCTCCATCATCGGCACCAAAACAACTCAGGTTTGTAACAATATCTGTGACTGCTGAAAGTGCCGGAGGTTCATTGATTTTAAGTGGTCCAAGAGGGGGGATAGAACATCCATTAAAGTCAGTAATGGTGAGGTTATAAGCTCCAGGCGCCAGGTTGCTGATATCTTCATTTGTGGAACCAAAAGAGCCCGGTCCGGTCCATGACCATGAATATGGTGGTGTTCCCCCGCTGGAAGTGATGCCTATTGATCCGTTGTTATCCCCGAAACAGGTTACATGATTAATATAATCTATTGAAAGACTCAACCATGTTGGCTGGGTTAAGGTGACTGGCCCGTGAGTTTTTATGCAACTGTTACCATCTGTGAGTGTCAGGTTATAATTTCCCGCAGCCAGGTTTGTGATATCCTCAGATGTGGAACTGAACAATCCTGATGTCCATGAATATTTATATGGTAAAGTTCCACCGGATACTGAAATATAAATTGACCCATCATTGCCTCCAAAACATAAAATATTGGTTGTTGAATCCGTTACGATTGTTACCGGAAGAGGTTCTGTAACGGATAATGGCCCAAGAGTGACTGTACAGCCATTGGCATCAGTAACAAGCAGATTATAGTTTCCTGCCCTGAGGTTAGTAATATCTTCTGAGGATGAAGTGAAACCTGATGGGCCGGTCCAGGATATCACCCTCGTCAGAGTGCCGCCGGCAATTGTTACATAAATTGCGCCGTTATTGCCACCCGAGCAGGAAACATTTATTATATTATTCAGATTTACTGTCAGGAGAGGCGGTTCTGTTATATTTATGGGAACTGAATTCCAAATGCAGCCATTGGCATCTGTAATGCGCAGGACATAGTTGCCTGGGGAAAGACCTGAAATATCTTCATTATTGGAAGTATAGGTGCCCGGACCAGTCCATGAATAGATGTAAGGTAAAATTCCTCCGGTCACAGTAACAGATATAGAACCATCATCAGATCCATAACATGTTATGTTTTGAATATTATCAACAAATATAACCAGTTGATCTGGCTGAGTCAGAGTTACCGGACCCAGATTTACAGAACAGTTATTGGCATCAGTTAAAACCAGGCTGTAATTGCCGGCCTCCAGGTTAATAAGATCCTCATTCCCGGATGGAAAAAATCCCGGGCCGGTCCATTCATAAACATAAGGCAGTGTGCCCCCGCCTGCAGTGACATTAATTGATCCATCCCCGGACCCAAAACATGTGAGATTGCTGGAATCATCAAGTGTAATACTGAGCATTCCGGGTTCATTTATTGTGACCGGATTAAATTCATAAATATTTGAACAGTTATTTACATCTCTAATGATGATATTATAATTGCCTGGCCCCAGGTCTGTAAATATACTTCCGGTCTGATAATTTAACCCGCCATCAATTGAATATTCAAGGGTACCTGTGCCGCCTACTGCCTCAATAGTTATTGCTCCATCATCATAGCCATTACATGTAACATGATCAACAATTATTTCATCATATAGTATAACGGGGGGATCGATAAGCTTAACTGGCTGTGTTCTCCGGGTTCCATCATTATCTGTGATCCGGCAGAAATAATTGCCCGCCGAGAGTCCGGATATAGTATCGTTGGTTTCACCTGGTATTGGAATGCCTCCTGTATTAAGCCATTCAAAGGTAAAGGGCGGCTTGCCGCCGGTGATCGAAGAAATCCATGCCATACCGTCGTTTGAGTTATAGCACAGGGGATCTGTTTTAGAGATAGTAAAATTAAACGGGGCAAACATACCGCCATTCTCTGACACGTTAACTTTTAAATCAGGAATAACATCACTTTTGATTTCGCTGCCTGCTGCAAATACCCTAATAGACAAACAGGCTGCGAAAAAGATAAAAATGATCCGAGATAGTTTAGTTGTCATGCCTTAGATGACGTATTTCCAGGATTTATAATTTCTGAAACACACAAAATATTAAAAAATAGCCACTTAAATTAAAGAATTTATTCACAGGATCAAACCTGACTGCAGACAGCAGGTTGTCTTTCTTTCCCGATCGGACAGACAATCTGCAAGCTAACAGCCTGTTTTACTGTGATTTAAATTCATATAAAGCTTTCCTTTGAATGTTAATATTATAGAGCAAATTCAAAGGTAAGTTTGCTCAAAATATTAATTATTAGACCTTTAAACCTGATAATAGGTTGCATGGGATATGAATGGTAAACGCACAGAAATTAAGAGATGTCTTACATGTATAGATTTCAATTGCTCTTCAGGAAATTTCTGGAAATATATCTTACCGGGTACCAGGCTGCCAGAAAGCCAATGAAAATAACTGTTATAAAAACTTTTAATACATCCGTGAATTTATACACTACAGGATAAGCATCTATTATAAAGGAACCGGACCCGCTGAGTTTTATTATTCCAAACCTTGCCTGAAGCCAGGCTATAACCGATCCGATTATGAGTCCGATAATTGCACCAATAATTGAGATCATCCATCCTTCCGAAAGAAATATCCGGCGGATTAATGTGTTGGAAGCTCCCAGGTTTTGCAGGGTTCTGATATCTTCTTTTTTATCCAGCATAAGCATGGTCAGTGATCCGATAATATTAAATGAGGCTACGATAAGTATAAATGTGAGGATAAAAAATATAGCCCACTTTTCAGATTTCATGATCCTGTAGAACAGTGCATTCTGGTCATTCCTGTTCTGAACAAGAAATTCATTCCCAACAATACGCCTGATCTCATCCTGAACCATTTCAACGTCTGCTCCCGGCTGGAGCTTAAGTTCGACAGCACTGACTTCATCCTGATATCCCAGCAAATCACGCGCAAATGATATGGGAACAATAATATATCTTGTATTATGTTCCTGTTCAATGCTGAAAATCCCTGAGGGAAAAATGAATTTCCGGCTTATCGCCTGTTCAGGATTCATAGAGATATTTCCTGTTCTTTTTATGGAATAGATGTTTATAGGATTAAGGAATGTAAGCCCGACACCAAGATAATAAGCAACACCCTGTCCGATAACAGCAAGCGGTCTGTTCTTTTCCATAAGCGAAAAACTCCCTTCAATTATCATTGTATCAATACCTGTGACATTCGCGAATTCATCATCAACACCTTTCATTGTTGCAATATATTGCCTGTCACCATACCGTAGGAGGACATTCTCCTCAAGTACTTCTGAGAAGTTAAGGACATTCCTGTGGTTCCTGATCTCTGAAAAGCCTGGTGCTGAAGGAGAGAATGTTTTGCCTTCGGCAAGAATAATTTTTATTTCAGGATCAAAAGTACTGTAAAGAGATTTTATTAACTCGTCAAATCCATTGAAAACTGAAAGTATGACAATAAGTGCCATCGTACCTGTTACAACCCCGACTACTGAAATACCCGATATTATATTGATAACATTCTGGGATTTTTTAGAGAACAGGTATCTTTTTGATATATAAAATGGCAGATTCATTCTTCTTTCATTTCATAGATTTATAATTCAATTTATACCAGCTTTGACTATTAATCCTGTCCCGCTTTTATGCCTTAAATTAACATCAAGAAAATTAAGTACAAGAGCGATCGGGAATGTCAGGATATAATAAAACGGGAGTATGATATAAAACAGTTTTGAATTGCTTAACATAACAATCGGATATTTCATTGACAGTTTCCATGAAATTTTACCTGGTACACCATATGAATATCTTGTTTCAATTCTGGTGAATCCGGCTGATCTTAATTTCTCCTGGATCTCACCGGTATTATAACCATCTCTGATGTGTTCTTTAATAAATGATTCTGTGCTATTATCATGAACATCTGATCCGCCCTGGTCCGAGGGTGTTGAAATAAGAAGAACACCCCCTGGTTTGAGTGATTCAGCAAAGTTCCTTAAAACCTGTACGTCATTCTCAATATGTTCCATGACATCCACGCAAAGAATCAGGTCATAGGTATGCTGATCATTCATCGTTAAAAGATCTGCAACCTGAAAATTAACCTGTTGCTCCTTTTTGGTTTTCTTAATAAAATCATTGCAATCACTGATCTGTTCGGTTTTTACGTCAACACCTGTAATTATCCAGGATTTTGAAAGTTTCATCATAAAATAGGTATACTGCCCAAATCCGCTGCCCGCATCCAGTACCCTTACACTGCCGGTTTTTTCTTTTCTGAATTTCTTAAGTTCCTTTTTTATATGCCATGCTCTCAGTAATAACAGGTTCAGAAGCTTATAGAATAAAATCCTGAGTGACGGAGAATGGTTAAAAAACGTGCCCAGACCTTTTTTTATGGGATCATATTGCATACCGATTATTTTTTAAGCAGCCTTTCAATATTTTCAAGATAATCAAGGGAATCATCTACATAAAAAATAAGCTCCGGAATAATCCTTAACTGGTGCCTGACCCTGTTTCCAAGTTCGTACCGGAGCCTGGAATGGTTTTCGTGGACTTCAGCCAGGGGATCAATATCTTTATCATGCTGCAAAGGAAATATCGACAGATAAACCTTAGCAATACTAAGATCAGGAGTCATTCTGACAACAGTAACGGAAATCATTTTTCCTCCGTAATGATCTTTACTTTCTTTCTGAAAAAT
>JBGPAO010000245.1:0-5758 GCA_041480755.1 Bacteroidia bacterium | reverse complement strand
TCCAGTGGTCCATTCTGGTCTTGAATTCTGCAGCTTTCATGAAACCATCAATCCTGATCGCGCCAAAGAAGTGTCCGGTTCCTTCTCCTACTGTTTCATCCAGCAAAGGCAGGAATGCAACAGATGGTGGTACCCATGGCCCGTAATTGGCGCCTGACAATACAGCGGACAGTATATCTACAATTGCCCCAAGGCAGTAGCCTTTATGACTTCCATGCAATCTATCTCCTCCAAGTGGAAGCATGGCTCCACCTTTTTCAATTATTCCTGCATCTTCTGTAGGATTTCCATCTTTATCCTGGGCCCAGCCAACGGGAATGTTTTCTCCTTTTTTCTGGGCTACTGTCAGTTTGCCCCTTGCAACCGGAGTTGTTGCTAAATCTGCTACAAATGGAGGCTGCTTCAGAGCCGGTATAGCAACTGCGATCGGGTTGGTTCCAAGCAATCGTTCTACTGAAAATGTAGGAGCAACACTAGGATTTGCGTTTGTCAGAGAAATCCCAATCATATCATGCTCAAGAGCCATCATGGCGTAAAATCCGGCAATGCCAAAGTGATTTGAATTTTTAGTTGCCACCCATCCTGTACCGCATTTTTCAGCCTTTTCAATAGCAAGTTTCATTGAAAAAACAGCCGGTACAACACCAATGGCATTATCTCCATCCACAACTGCAGTTCCCGGACTGTCATGAACAATTTTTACATTAGGATGGATATTGATCCTTCCTATTTTACAGTGATGATAATAATCCTTTATCCGGATAACACCGTGTGAAGGAATTCCCCTTAATTCGGCCGCCAGAAGAATTTTTGCTACCAGCAGGGCAGAGTCTTCACTGCAGCCAGCTCCGGCAAAAAGTGCTTTGATAAAATTTTCAAGATATTTGTAATCGTACATAAATGATGGTTTTAAGGTTATGACAAAATAAGAAGTTTACTATCCTTAGGTTATTCTATTCTCGTAATTAATTCAGGTTCTCGGTTCTCGGTTCTCAGTTCTCGGTTTGTTTTAAAAGCTTAAGGTTAAAGCCATACATTATAAAAAGTCGCTGTGTAATCTTGAAGTCCTTTACCCTGCAACCCTGCACCCTGTACCCTGCACCCTGTACCTTGCACCCTGCAACCCTGCACCCTTTACCCT
Source organism: Bacteroidia bacterium (assembly GCA_041480755.1). GTDB lineage: Bacteria > Bacteroidota > Bacteroidia > Bacteroidales > SM23-62 > LJUQ01. The sequence goes on along the minus strand of JBGPAO010000245.1, from coordinate 4,617 downwards.
GCACCCTTTACCCTGCACCCTGTACCCTGCACCCTGCAACCCTGTACCCTGTACCTTGTACCCTGTACCTTGTACCCTGTACCTTGTACCTTGTACCCTGTACCTTGTACCCTGTACCTCTAGTCTATAATTTTATTCCTGTTCCTGACAGTAATCTTTCAACTTCCAGGTAACTTTCTATTCACAATGGTCGCACTGGCCTGAGCTGTTGGCATTATTAATATTTCGTCTATATTGACATGCGGAGGCCTTGTCACCGCAAATAAAACAGCTTCGGCAATATCTTCAGCATACAGCGGTGTGAGTCCTTCATAGACTTTTGCAGCCCTTTTGGTATCCCCTTTAAAACGTACAAGCGCGAATTCGGTTTCGACCATGCCGGGCGCAATACAGGTCACTTTAATATTATGCTGAACCAGGTCTATTCTCATCCCCCTGGTTAATGCTTCAACTGCAAATTTTGTTGCACAATAAACATTTCCTTTTTCATAAACCTCTTTACCGGCAATCGATCCAATATTAATAATATGACCTGAACCGTTGCTTATCATCCACCGTGAGACCTCCCTGCTGATATAAAGCAATCCTTTAATATTGGTATCAATCATCTGTTCCCAGTCATCGGGGTTCCCTTCCTGGATCCGGTCAAGTCCGGCAGCAAGTCCGGCATTATTAACAAGGACATCAACTTTTTTCCAGTTGTCCGGTATTTCATTCATTGCCTTCAGGACTTCGGAATGTTTTCTGATATCGAAGCAGAAATCCATTACTTTGGATGTGGTTTCAGATTCGATTTTATTTCTGACTTTTTTAAGTAAGTCCTTTCGGCGCCCTGTAATAATTAAGTCAAAATCATTCCTGGCCAGTAAAAAGGCTGTTGCCTTCCCAATTCCACTTGTTGCCCCCGTAATCAATGCTATTTTTTTCATTCAATTTAAAATGAAGTAATCAAAAATAATTATAAAAAAATCCAGTACTTATGTTTTATAACAAATTTTTCCCGGGAAGGTCAATTTAAATGACTTAATAGGGTGATGCCTTCGAGCGGCAGCCAGTCCTCCGAGGCCGGCCCTGATAACAAGAATACTTTTGCGCAGAGTTACAGGTTCCCCATTTTTTTTAATAGTTCAGGGTAGAGTTCATCCCTGACATATAAAAAACCAGGTTCCAGTTCCAGAGTTCTGTCATAGACGGATTTGGCTGAAGCATAGTCATGCAGATAGTAATAGGATTGTCCTATGACAACCAGCAGGCCAAGGTAGTTCCAGTTCTCACTTATATCTCCAGGATTTTTCTCGATAAGTTCTCTGGCTTTAAGATAGTATGTCAATGCTTCTTTCTTTGATCCTCCGAACACGGATGGTATATAAAATTCAATATTGCCAAGCTGTACATAACCGAAATAATTATCCTTATTAAGTTCAACAGCTGACCTGGCAGATTCAATGGCTTTTATTCCAACAACGGGAGCAATAATTTTGTTTAAAGCGATTCTGAAAAGATAAAATGCAGATTTATAGGCATTTACTGTAGAAGGATCATATTTTTTCTCCTCAAGATATTTGATATTTTTTATAGCAAGATCAAGATATATTCCAGCTTCGTCTTTTTTATCATAGCTAATGCAATAACCTATGTACCCATACTGATAATTTACAAGTTCCACGAGCATTTCATTACTTTTACCTTTTACTGCATCCATGCGGTCAATAACATCTTTCCACAACTCCATTTTGTTATTAATGTATGCATAATAAATCTCTGATCTGAAACTGGCTTTCAATTCAGGGGGAAAAAGAATCAATAACAGAACGATTAATTTATAACAAGTCCTTCGCATATCCACCAGATATTTTGCTGTTAGAAAAAATCACTCTTAACAGCTGCAAATATAACAAAATGAAGTCTTGAACCATGCGGGAGACATGGAGGGTCGAATGACTGATGAAATCAATAAAATAAAACTATATTTGCAGGTCATCTTTTTATGATCAGCAATTATAATGGAAATCACTGTCAATACGGCTCAGGATTTAGGACTAACGGCTGAAGAATTTGAGATGATCAAAAAAATTCTGGATCGTGTACCGAATTTCACTGAATTGTCAATTTATTCAGTGATGTGGTCGGAGCACGCATCCTACAAAAATTCTATCAGGTGGATTAAAACTTTACCACGTGAAGGTAAAAATCTCCTGGTCAAAGCGGGTGAAGAAAATGCAGGTCTTGTGGATGTTGGAAACGGACTTGCATGCGCCTTCAAGATTGAATCTCATAACCATCCCTGTGCCATAGAACCTTATCAGGGTGCTGCTACCGGTGTTGGCGGTATTAACAGGGATATATTTACAATGGGCGCCCGACCGGTAGCCCAGCTTAATTCTCTCCGGTTTGGTAATCCTGAGCTTGACCGGACTAAATGGCTCACAAAGGGAGTTGTAAAAGGAATCGGAGATTATGGCAATTCTTTCGGTGTACCGGTTGCAGGAGGGGAGGTTTTCTTTGATGAAAGCTATAATACCAATCCGCTTGTCAATGCGATGTCTGTGGGACTTATGAAACATGAGGACCTGATCTCGGCAATAGCATCGGGTATTGGCAATCCTGTTTATATTGTGGGTTCATCAACAGGGAAGGATGGCATTCATGGCGCCACATTTGCATCAGCTGATATTACTGCTGAATCCGCAAACGATATCCCATCAATACAGGTGGGCGATCCATTTATGGAAAAACTGTTGCTGGAAGCCACACTTGAGTTAAATAAAACAGGAGCTGTTATAGGAATGCAGGATATGGGCGCAGCCGGAATAATCTGTTCGACTTCTGAAATGTCTGCTAAAGGCGGTTGCGGGATGAGGATAGATCTTGGGAAAGTCCCGCTTCGGCAGTCAAATATGGAAGCATGGGAAATACTTCTGTCAGAGTCACAGGAAAGGATGCTGGTGGTTGTTGAGAAAGGCAGGGAAAAGGAAGTGGAAATGATTTTTGATAAATGGGACTTAAACTGTAAAATCATAGGTGAAGTCATTCAGGAAGATAAGCTCGAATTCCGGATAAACGGGAATCTGATGGCAGATGTGCCAGCCTCCACTCTTGTTCTTGGAGGGGGTGCTCCTCAATACGAACGTGATTACAAAGAACCAGGTTATTATAAGGAATTCCGGTTATTCAATATTGATCATGTAGCTGAACCTGTTGATTTGAAGGAAGTTGCATGTTTTCTCATAAAGCATCCCAATATTGCATCCAAAAAATGGGTTTATGAACAATACGATACAATGGTGCGGACAAATAATATGTCAACGAATTTCCCGGGGGATGCCGGAATTGTGAATATCAAGGAAACAAACACCGCACTTGCACTTACAACTGATTGCAATGGCCGCTATGTTAATGCTGATCCAAAGATCGGAACAATGATAGCTGTTGCAGAAGCTGCCAGGAACATAGTATGCTGCGGAGCTGAACCAATTGCAATCACCAATTGCCTTAATTTCGGGAATCCTTATAATCCTGAGGTATATTGGCAGTTTGTGCAGGCAATTAAAGGTCTGAGTGAAGCATGCCGCAAATTTGACACACCGGTTACCGGGGGCAATGTCAGTTTTTACAATCAGTCCACAATAAATGAAAGGACAATCCCGATCCAGCCTACACCGGTTATTGGCATGCTTGGCCTTCTGAAAGATAAAAACCATCAGATGACCATGGCTTTTAAGGAGAAGGGCGATATGATCTACCTTGTCGGCGAATCTGTCAATGATATTTCGTGTTCGGAATATCTTTTTTCGTGGCATAAAATCAAGAAAAGCCCTCCGCCTCAATTTGACCTGGACTCTGAATTCAGAATCCAGCAGGCTTTAAAAGGATTAATAGCTGATCACCTGGTCCGATCAGCCCATGATGTATCTGACGGTGGTTTATTTGTTGCCATGGCAGAATCAGCCATGCCCCGCGATCTTGGTTTTGATATAACATGTCCGGCAGAAATCCGCAAGGATGCATTTCTGTTCGGGGAATCACAGGGAAGAATTGTTGTTTCTGTAACCGAGTCAAAGGAAACTGATTTTATTGATTTTATGATGAACCTGAAAGTCCCGTTCTCTGCCCTAGGGCACGTTACAAAAGGTGAGCTCAGGATAGATGATCTCTCCTATGGATTTATAAGTGATGTTAAAAAATCATATTTTTCAGCTCTTGATAAAATCCTTGAAGCCTGAAATCGTTATACAGTTATAATAATGCCTCGAAGAAGACGTTTGATTCATAAAATGCAATACTCCTTTTGAAAAATACTTTCATTCTCATAACATTCCTTTTCATCCTTAACCCGGTGTTTGGTCAGGTCAAAAAACCACAGAATCTACCTTCATATGATTTTAAAAGGCTCCATTTCGGTTTTACCATCGGGTTAAATACCATGGATTTTGGAATCAGGCGTCCGGTGATGGTTGATTCTTCGATTTTTGCAGATGTCAGCAGGATCTCACCGGGATTCCAGGTAAGTATTGTTTCGGATCTGCGCCTGGCCGATTATTTATCACTCAGGTTTCTTCCCGGCATTACCTTCGGACAGAGGACACTTTATTTTTACAAAAAAGCCGGTGAAGATTA
>JBGPAO010000244.1:0-5777 GCA_041480755.1 Bacteroidia bacterium | reverse complement strand
ATCAAATATGAATACCCGGAAAAGATCGATCCCGCCTATCTGAAAATGTTAATCATTCAGGCTATAGATAAACAGACTGAACTCTAGAATAGTTTTCGCTTTTCGATTTTATTTATTCCACCCTTTATAAGCCGGTTGCTTCCATTCTTCCAATGGTTCATATTTGCTCATGCATGCCCAGCGGATGCCTCTTTTCTGGATCTCCAGAACCTCAGGCACCTTAAAATCATCAGCCACATGGCCCAGTGAAGAATAAAATACTCTGCCTGTTCCGTAAACTTTTTTCCACACTACAGGCACAACATTTCCGTCGATCCAGAAAGCTTTTTCACCATTGAATGTAGTTGTGGCCAATACTTTAACATTAGGATCGACATGCATATAATACTGTTCCGAATGCATATTAAAATCTGATAATCCTTTAGTAACCGGATCATTATGATCAACGATATTCACCCTGTAATCAATTACCCCTCCCGGATGAGCCACCCATTGGCCGCCGACCATGAACTGGTATTCGGTATTATTCCTGAAAGCATCTCCCAGCCCGCCATGCCAGCCGGCAATCCCCGCACCGCTCTTGACAGCTTCCAGCAGGGCCTGCTCCTGGTTGTTCTCAATTTCACCCATAGTCCATACCTGCACTATAAGATCAATATCTTTTTTTAAATCTGTCTTGACATAGACTTCAAGTGTGTCTGATACAGTTACTTCTGCTCCTTCAGAGATCATCCATGGGACTAAAATATCCCGGCATTTATCCGGCTCGTGTCCCATCCATCCACCCCAGACAAAAAGTACTTTTTTGCCCTTTAGCGGTGATTTTTCATCAAAGACCAGATTTTGTCCGAATACTGAAGGTATTATGGCAGTAGCAGCTGTTGCTGCCATAGATCTTGTTATAAATGAACGACGTGATATCATGATAATTTTATTTTCGGCTAAGATAGTAAAAAGAGTATTCGGGAACGTAAGGAGGGATCTTCTTTGAAGAGTCCACGATTCAAGTCTGCGAGATTTATACTTCGCAAACTTAATGCAGCGAATTCATTAATGTTCCACGATTTATTTCACCCTGACAGGAATAATTATATTTGTAAATTAGGACATTTAAATTATACTTATTTCAGCTTATGACCTCACATGAACGTATTATCGCATCTTTAAATTTTCACGCCCCTGACCGGATCCCGGTTGATTTCGGAGGACACCGTTCATCGGGCATTCATGCCATCACATATGCCAGGTTGAAAGAAGCCCTGGGAATTAAAACCGGGAACATTTATGTTTATGATATGATCCAGCAACTGGCTGTTATCGAAGGGCCGGTACTTGATCTGTTCCATGCAGACACAATTGAAATGGGACGCGGTTTTTTGCTGGATGACAGGGAATGGAAAGACTGGATCCTGCCGGATGGCACACCATGTAAAATACCATATTTTGTAAATGTTGAGAAAAGGGGTGACAACTGGTATCTTATGGGAAATGACGGAGAAGAACTTGGGGTACAGAAAAAGGGTTGTTACTATTTCGAACAGACGCAGTATCCATTATTGAACGCTGATTTCGAAAATGATGATTTTTCAGACCTGGCGGATAGTTTCAGGCACAGCATGTGGAACAGCATCGCATCTCCCGGAGGTCATCTGGCTCTTGACTCTCAGGGTATTGAGCAACTAAAGAACGGTGCAGAAAAACTTCGCGGGAAGACAGATCGCGCAATTATCGGACTCTTTGGAGGAAACCTGTTCGAATTGCCACAGTTTCTGTTCAGCGCTGAAAAATACCTTACATATCTTGCACTTTATCCGGAGGCATGCTTGCGTCTTTCTGAGAAAATCACAGAGATCCACCTTAAAAAACTTGAAAAATGGCTTCCCGCAGTAGGCCCTTATATCGATATTATAATGTTTGGGGATGACCTTGGAACGAATGCAGGGCCCATGATACCTCCCGAATATTACAGAACCTATTTCAAGCCTTATCACAGGATCATGTGGAAAAGGGTAAAGGAACTTGCAGATGTTAAGATTCAGCTCCATTCGTGCGGCGGTATTGAGGATTACCTTGAAGATATGATCGATGCCGGACTTGATGCTGTGAATCCTGTGCAGATCAGTGCACGGAACATGGACCTGCCCCATCTTAAACAAAAATTCGGTGGAAAAATCACTTTATGGGGAGGAGGATGCGATACCCAGCGGATCCTTCAGTTCGGGACTCCGGATGAGGTAAGGAAACATGTGATTGAACAGATCAGCCCGTGGAAAGGAAAGGGCGGGTATGTATTTCAGCAGGTCCATAATATAATGGCGGGAGTCCCTGTAGAGAATATTATTTCAATGTTTGAAACAGTCTCCAGGGAGGGAAAATAAAACTCGAAACTCGAAAAACTAAATTCGAAACAAAAACGAAAACTCGAAAGATCAAAGAGGTTTCGAGATTTCGAATTTATATTTTCACTTCCCTCCCGGTGGCATTTTATCCATCAGATATTTAGTCATCAAAGTATACAGATGCACCGTCGTTCCCTCCCCTTCAAAGATACCATGCGACCGGTTAGGGTAGGCCATCATAGTAAATTGTCTGTTATATTTAATGAATTCATTGACCAGTTTCTCCATTCCCTGGTAGTGAACATTGTCATCACCGGTGCCATGTATTATCAACAGATTTCCTTTTAGGTTTGCCGCATGAGTTATTGGAGATCCTTTTTTGTATCCTTCGGGATTTGTCAGCGGGGTTTGCATATATCTTTCCTGGTAAGTGGCATCATATAGTGCAAGATCCGGTACCGATGCTACCGCAATACCTGTACTATAAATTTCCGGATACTGAAGAAGCGCATGCAAGGTCATTCCTCCTCCCCCGCTCCATCCCCAGATTGCCAGCCGGTCCTTATCAATAAAGTCCCATTCCGAAATTATCCTGGCAGCTTTTGCCTGCTCTTCAGGTGCAAGCACTCCGATTTGTTTATATATACATTTCCTCCAATCGCGGCCCCGCGGTGCAGGCGTTCCCCTGTTGTCAACACTGACAACAATATATCCTTGCTGTGTCAGCATAAGGTGCCATAAGTAATACAGAATGTCAAACTGATCCAGCACGGTCTGTCCCCATGGTTCGCCATAAACATAAAAGAGAACAGGGTATTTTCTGGAAGCGTTAAAGTCATACGGTTTCATAATCCATCCGTCCAGTTTAAGACCATCGCCAATATCAATCCTGAAAAACTCAACAGGCAGTTTTTTAATTTTCCTGACAGCATCTTTCAACCTGCCATTATCAGCCAGCACACTTATACTCTTATGTTTTGGAATGGTTACCAGTTCAGTGGTTTCCGGCGTTTCAAAATCAGACCATTTATGAATTGCCCATCTGGCATCCAGAGAAATATTGTATTCATGATACCCATGATTTTCGGGCGTCAGGTGATCAGGCTTGCCCTCACCTGTAAGTCTTGTCCTGTAAAGATATCTTTGTGTCGGATTTTCAGGGGACGCAATAAAATATAAGAAACCTTCCTTTTCATCAATTGCACTTACCGAAATAAGATCCCAATTACCGCTGGTAATTGATCTGATTTCTTTTCCATCCCTTGAAACCAGATACATGTGTCTCCATCCGCTGCGTTCACTTATCCAGGTAAAAAATTTCCCTCCTGAAATCCATTTCATGTCATCAACAACATCCACCCATGCTTCATCAGTCTCGGTGAGGATAGTACTCACCTCACCTGTAAATGCATTTCCCAGCATAACCTCATCCTTATTCTGGAAGCGGTTGAAATATTGAAAAGAGATCTCTTCTGAATTTCCTGCCCATTCCATTCTTGGAATGTAATTATTCCTCGGATCTCCTGAAGTTTTCATCCATACAGTCTCACCCCCGGTGGATGGGATAACTCCTATCCTGCAGGCTGAAAGTGTTTCACCTACCTTTGGATATGGTATCCTGATGATTCTCTGGTAAAGCGAATCCGTATTATTTATCATCAGGAATTCCTTAACACCGGATACATCAAACTGCCAGTAAGCTATTGATTTTCCGTCCGGACTCCACCTGAATCCATCATAAATAGTGAACTCTTCTTCATATACCCAATCAAAATTTCCATTAATAATGGTGCCAGAACCATCAAATGTCAGACGTATTACCTTTCCATCTGTCAGGTCCTCCACATAGATATCATTCCTGACTACGTATGCTGCTTTGTTGCCATCAGGTGAGAATTTCGCAAACATGAGAGTAGATGGATCCGCAAAGGTTCCGATCTGTTTCAGTTTGCGGGTCCCGATATCAAATATCCAATAATCACCTCTCGTATTATACCTCCAGACTCTTGCAGTATTTGTAAAAATCAGCAGTTTATTCCCGTCTTTCGACCAGGAGTAATTTGATATTTCAAGAGGCATGTCATAACCGGCAGGTTTAAGATCAGATGCAGAAATCAGTACAGAACTTTTACTGGTTTGAGGGTCATATTTCACCAGGTCCTGTCCCCCTGGCACTGCTGAGGAATATTCAACTGTAGTAAATCCCGAACCATCTTCGAGCCACTTGACAGGCCCATAAAAATCAGGATAAAATTCATATGAATTGAAAATACGATTAATTGTCAGCAGGCCGCGATCGGATTCCTGGGAAAATGTGTAAGAGAAAAAACAGAATATTAAAATACAGATAATAAGCCTTCTAAAGTTTTGCATATTATTCGGTTTTCAAAAAAAGTCAATTCTCTATTCCTCAAGCTGGTATTCCAGAAGATTCTGCTCCTTTATCCTCTCATTAAGGATAAAACCATAATCTTTTGATTGTTTTGTTTTGTAATTACCCCACGCCATCTGTGCATATTCACGGGCCTTCCCAAGATCACCTAATATCTCATAAACTACAGCCAGATTATGAGCCGCTCTGCCCTTTACTTTCCTGTTGCGGCCATTCTCAAGAGCCATATTTAAAGCCTCAATCGCATTGTCCCAGTCATTGGCTTCCATCATTCGAGCGCCTGCGGCGAAATTATCATCGCCTTTAGCATGACGGAAATAATAACGGGTGATATAATACCATGAAGGAGAGATTCTCTTGCCGTACACAAAACCAGCGTCATAACTGACCTGCCTTATTGCTTCATTTTTTTGTGTCAGGGAAAATACAGCATCCAGGATTGTCCCTCCACCCGCGTTCCAGTTCATTGAATGAGAAAACAGGTATTCATCTAAAATACTTCTGTTTGCAAGGTCATAAAGCCTGAATCCGATTTTGACAGATGCTACACCGTGAACAGAGATACCTGTACCTCCTTCGCCCAGGCTGCCTCCTGTAGGAATAAAGTCGGAATCATATTTTTCCAGAGCAAGTACAGCTTCTGCTTTATATTGATTACAAATTTTCTCTATTTCAGACCAGGGAATAGGTTCAGGGAATGCGGCGCTGAGCAGGTCCTGTCCAAGCATCGCAACATTGGTTCTGACTATGTTGTACTTAACAGAATTTCGAAGCATATCTTCCAGCCCTCTCAGAGTGGTCTGAGTCCCTAATTTATCCTGGCCGAATCCTTCGCCGGTCAAGATTCCTTCAACAACTTTTATGGTTTCATCATCAGGCAAAGACCGGTCGATAATAGCAATTGTATTGATATTTTTAGGAATTTCAATAATTGCAGGTAACATAACCTGGAAAGTAATGTCTGCAGCACTGCACACGATAAGTATAGTTACGAGTGCCAGAAATTTTGGGAATATCTTTTTCATATCAGGCTGATTTAAGTGTAT
>JBGPAO010000243.1:0-5793 GCA_041480755.1 Bacteroidia bacterium | reverse complement strand
TAAAGTATTTTCTTTTTTTTTTTATATTTGATACCTGAATTGAGTTAATCTTCTTTGTTTAACTAAAACTAACTATTATGAAATTAAAACTAGTACTATTTTCCTTTCTCTGTTCTTGTGGTATTCTGAATGCGCAGGATACCATTAAGACTTTGCTAATTACGGAGGCCAGGCTGGACCGGGGAGATCATACCTATTGTGAAATTACCAACATGGGTACTGATACTGTTAATCTGAAAGATTTTGAATTCGGTACTATCAGGCCCTGGGCTGACCCCTGGACCCCGGAGGTAGATCATTCTTTTATGTTGCCGGATCATAAGCTGGCTCCTGGTAAATCTTATGTTACAGCCATTATTTCAGATTGGAATGCAGAACAATATTACAAGGAAGTTGCGAAATTTGAATACTCGCCGCATGGCTATACCTTGTTTAAACCTGAAATGACAAAATTGGCGGATCTGCAGATTCACCGGCCTGAGTCTCCTACTGGTGATCCTACCGACAGCGTTACAATGCCTTATCACTGGATAATGGATGATGTCTGGAATGGTAGAGAATGCTGGTATCTCAGGCATCACTTCTTTAAACCTGATTCAGCATCAGTACCTGATTCAGCAGTTATTGACCAGGTTGGCGGACTCTTTAATGGAACCGGAGATTATGAGGGACGTAATGACCCTGCAGGAGCATATGATGTGGCTGGTTATACCGGTGCCACCGCTAATTGCGTTCTGGTGCGTAAATTTGTAGTCAAAGAAGGAAATGTTGTCTTTGACGTGGGAACTGACATTACCGACTCAGAATGGTTGCCTATTCCTTTTTTAGGCGGCCAGTGGGAACCGGACCGGGCTGTATTCTGGACAGTTGGAAATCATGGAGATTTTAGACTTAATGAAAATACCTTCACATCTCCGACAATCGATTTCGACTGGACTTATTCCATTATTAATGTCCCATTCGGTACCAGGAGAGACGATTCAATTATGAACCAGTTTGTTAGAACACCTGGCATTGCATGGCATTACGACTATGCTGAATCACATGATGATTCGGCTTATGTATCAGCACGCACTGGTGATATTCTTACAGTATGGGCTTGCGGAAATAGCCTGGATCTGAGAAGATTTCAAATTCAGCAGGTACCGCCATCTGTTGATGCCAATATTGTTGTTCCTTTAAGAGAACAGGACTATGGTGCTGGTGATGTCTGGGTTAATTCATTTATACCTTTTATAGTTACGGACGGTGAACCCGGAATGGATACAATCAAGAATGTGTTTTATGCAACACGGGTGGATTCTTTGCTGAAGTACCTCGAAAAAGCTCCAAACGCTGATTGGGAAATCGTCTTCTGGGACGGAAATCAAAGAGCTGACGTTCAAATGGGTGATATTCTGAGAGTCACTGCTGAAAGTGGAGCAGTAAAAGACTATTATATTCATACTTTCAGATACAGAAAGAGCCAGAATGCATATTTAGGTTCCATTACCTGGCCGGATATTCCGGAAAACTATAGAGGAATATTTGGATGGATTGGTGATACAATTCCAAATTTCGGCCGCGCAATGTATGACTATAAAATTACTGTACCATTTGTTGTTGAAGGAATTCCGGCATTAGTTGCTAAAAATGAAGATATCAATGCACATCTTGTAGTTAATAGAGCGAGAAACTTATCCGGAACAACGGCTGATAAAACTGTTACTTTCACTTCAACTGCCGAAGATGATAGCACAGTTTTAGTATACAAAGTACAGATGGAAAAGGAAAAAAATCCAATTGATGTTCAGCCATGGTTTGCAGAACCAATGATTTCCGAATTTATTTTCTGGGAGCAATGGAGTAATGGTTTTGTTGAAATTGTTAACCCTGGAAATCAGCCACTTGATCTGAGTAACTATATGTTTTATGGACAGTGGAATACTAATCCCGCATCAGCTATAGCATCAAATGCTGCTGCGGATTCAGCTACATGGCTTAACAGGTATGTTAAATATATACCTGGTTATAAATGGGTGACTTATGATCAATGGTCGGTTAAACCAGCTATGGTAGAACAGGATCTTAATGTGAATCCAGTTGTGTGGCCAGGGGATGTATTTGTTATGAGCGGTATCTGGGAAAAAGGGACCTCCAATAGTTCCAGCAACAATAATCCATGGCGTAATGGCGTTAACTGGCCAGGACAAGTCCAGGCAGACGTTATTTTCCACAATGTTTCTCCTGCGACAAATACCTGGAATGAACCTGTGGGTGAAACCTGTGCAAGACAATGGTCAGGTGCTGATTTTTATGTATTTAAAATTCTGAACGATTCAATCAAGGATGGATTAAAACCGGCTACTGACCCCAACGACTTTGTACTGATTGAAACCTTTGGAAACAGTGATGGTTCCGGATGGGATCCGTGTGGTCCAGCTATTGATATGATCACTACCTGTATCAGGAAACCTGAATACTTCCTTCCAAAACCCGGATTCCATGAATCCTTTGCAAACACTCCTGATTCCAGCGAGTGGATAACTATGGACAGACCATATTTCGATGCCCGCAATGTACCATGGCCGGCAGATATTCTCAGGGTGGTTCAGGATCTTGGCAGCCATTTCATGAATGAAGTAACTGTATTTAAATCAACGGTGATCTCAGTTGTTTCTAAAGTAAGCCCGGGATATTCATTACATGAAACAATCAGAGGTTTGTCAACAGGAATTACAGCTACTGACTTTTTAGCTAATATAATTAAAGCTGATACAGCCCAGGAACTAACTCTGAAAGATGGTACAACTGGAAATATTCTTGCTGGAGCTGATGTTTTAACAGACGGAGATACCCTGACAGTAATCTCAGGTGAGTTTACACAGTGGGTAGTTATTAATGAAAAAGATACAGCAGTAATTAAGAGAAATACCTCAAAGTATATTCTTGATTTTGCTGAACTTGATCACAATGCTACTCTTACTTCAACTGTATATGGTATTAGTATTGATGGAACCACAGGAACTGTAAGTGGAATGCCATATGGAACTCTCCTGGAAGAGGTTGTTGAAAATGTAACTGTACCCGCTCTCGCTTCAATGAATATAGTTGATGCAGAAGACAAATGGGTACCACTTAAAAAGCTGGATTTTGATACCATGTATGTGGATGTTCAGGTAACAGATCAATACTTCTTTGAAGTTATTGCTGAAGATGGAGTAACTAAAATATTATATCAGATTGTTCCTACAGCTACTTCATCCGATGCATTTGTAACTTCAGATGTATTCTTGGTTAATCAGACTCTGGCATTAATAAATCTGATTCCAAATGGGACTACAGTCCAGGGCTTCCTTGCTAATTTGGTTCCTGTAACAGGAGCAACCCTGAAAGTTGTTGATAAATATGGACTTGAACGTAGCCTGGGAGGGATCTACAAGGATGACAGACTTATCGTTACAGCCGAGGATGGTGTAACAGTTAAGGTATACTATCTGCAAATGTTGCCTAATTATGAAGGGGAAGCAGTTGATTATCTTGCATATGTCACATCAAGTGTATATGCAGTTGATCAGTATAGCCTTTCAATCTCACATACAACAATTACAGAAGCTACTACTGTTACAGCCTTCCTTGCTAACCTCGTTCCGTCAACAGGTGCAACCATGAAAGTGGTTGATGCAACCCATGTTGAAAATACCGGAACTCTTAACATTGGTGATCTCCTGGAAGTTACTGCCGCTAATGGTGTTACAAGGGCTTACTATTCTATTGTTGTAAGCGTCATTTCAGTTGATGAACTGGGCAGTATTTCAATTAATATATATCCGAATCCAACCTCAGGTAAGATAACCGTTTCAGGGTTAGAACCTGGAAACAGGATCCGGATCTATAACATATTAGGTGCAGGCCTCCGCGACATTATTACGACACAGAGTGAAGAAATCATTTCACTCGAAGGCCAGCCTGAAGGTGTATACTTTGTAGTAGTGAGCAACGATGATTCTGTAATCGGTCGTTACAAACTAGTTATAAAGTAATTTGATCTCTTTTAAAATAAGAGCCTGCAATTGCAGGCTCTTATTTTTTTTACTATTTTTTAAGTTCAAGAATTATAAAAAATGAATGTAAATTCTTTTTTCAAATTCCTGACTGTTTCATTTTCTATCCTGTCTATTATCCGGATAGATATAAATGCACAAATCACTCCCTGGCAGGCCATATCCCAAATGCAAAAGGGGATTAACCTTGGAAACACGCTTGAATCTCCTTATGAAGGGGACTGGAATCCTCCTGCCCAGGAATATTATTTTGATTTGTATAAAGCCGCCGGATTTAATTGTGTTCGGATTCCGGTAAGATGGGACAAGCATACCGCAACAACTTCTCCTTATAAGATTGATGAAACCTGGTTACAACGGGTGGAAACAGTTCTTGATTGGGGACTGGAAAGAGGTTTGTTTGTTGTTGTTAATTCCCATCATGATGACTGGATAAAACAAAATTACACCGATCCGGAAATCCGTGCACGGTTTGACAGTGTCTGGTCACAGATTTCAGTAAGGTTTAAAGATAAACCGGAAAAACTCATATTCGAAATACTTAATGAACCTTATGGCCTTACTAAAGATCAAAATGATGATATGCATCAACGAATCCTTTCTATAATAAGAAAAACAAATCCAACAAGAATTGTAATTTTCCAGGGACATAACTGGGGTGGATCCGATGAGCTCCTGACTGCAGCGATCCCTGATGATGATTATGTGATCGGGTCTTTTCATTCATACGATCCTTATGAATTCGGACTGCTTGGAGAAGGCACATGGGGAACAAGTTATGATATTACTACACTGAGAAATAAATTTATAACTGTTAAGAACTGGTCCGACGCTAATAATATCCCTGTTTTTTTAGGTGAATTCGGTTCTGTCCGTTCCTGCGATTATAATTCACGTATGAAACATTATAAAACCTATGTGGAATTTGCACAAAATTATGGTTTTGCATCTTGTGCCTGGGATAACGGAGTTCTCGATAATTCAGACAATGGCCTGGGTATTCTGGACAGAGCTGGAAGAAAATGGGATGAGGTCAAGGATATTCTGATATATTCTTCAGCCCAATCACCTTTAAATCCAAAATTAATTATCTTCCGGGATACCATAATTCAATTATCCTGGACAAATTTGGTTACAGATAACGACAGCATCTATATACAAAGAAGAAGATCATTTGATAACTATATAACAATTGCTAAATTAAAAGGAGATACAGCCAGTTTCTATGATATTAATCCTTTTCCTAATATGTATTATTACTATCGTATTATAGCACACTATAATTCAAGTGAAGATATTTATTCTTATCCGGTCAGGATCTTTATGCCCATATATGTACCCAAAGAAAGAGAATTGTTCCTCGGGTATCCTGCAACAATACCGGGAACAGTTGAAGCAGAGAATTATGATATTGGAGGAGAAGGCCTTACATATCATGAAACCGATGATATAAATATTGCAGGAGCTTACCGTCCTGATGAAGCAGTGGATATTTATGACAGGCTCGGGGATGGATACCATATTGGAAATGCTATTCCCGGAGAATGGTACGAATATACCGTTAATGTTGAAAGTGCCGGAGAATACATTATGAATACCTATCTGGCCTCAATACAGGGAGGAGGAAAATTCCGGGTTAAAGTAGGTGAAGTTGAATCAGATACATTAACAGCTCCTTCAACTTTAAGTGCTTTAAATACTGATACCGTATCTGCAATTATAAACTTAAATGCCGGAGAACAGATAATGC
>JBGPAO010000242.1:0-5794 GCA_041480755.1 Bacteroidia bacterium | reverse complement strand
TCATAGTTATTCTATAATAATCTTACCCCTATAGATGGCAGGTCCTCGGAATTCAACAAAATAAAATCCTTCCTGTAGATCTTCTTTCTTCAGAATATATTCTGAAGTATTTATATTATCCACGATACGGCAGACTTTTCCTGAAATATCCATGAGATATAATGTATAATGATATCCTTCCGGATTGTTGAAAATCAAGGTTGCAGATTCACTGAATGGATTGGGATATATGGATAATGAATTGCTGATAACATTATCGTCTTTCATCCCAACCTGAATACGGTTATCTTCGATATTAGACATGGAAAAGGTATATGGACCGGGTTCATCTTTTTTGCGGTAAGTTCCTGTTGGGGAACATGGAACGGTAAGTACACCGGCAACCCTGTAATAATATCTTCTCTGAAGAGCCAGTGGATCTGTATCTGTGAACACATTTACTGCTGTGGGTATGTTTTCTTCAATGGGAGATAATGCAGTTGAATCACTGCCCCTGTAAATTGAATAACTGCTGAAGTTCAAAACTTCACCTTCAATCTCGTACTTACTCCAGGTTAAGTTTACTCCATTATCGGAACTGACATATTGAAGGAAAAGTGGCTTATGATAAGGACTTTCAGCGGAGCTATTCTGACAGGTATCCACTGCGGATATTTTATATAAATAGGGCCTTTTTGTAGGATCTGCAAGGGTGTCAACTAAAATGCTTATGCCCTCATAGTTTACAGTTCCGATTAAATTACCCTCCCTGTATATATTGTAGAATTCTGTTCCTTTATCCGGAGTTTTTTCCCAGATAATAAGGTTTTTTCCCGTTACCATATCAATGGTAACTATACATATTTTTTCATCGTTTGCGGGATTCTGGATGTTCAGGTGAATGGTATCGGTAGCATCACAGCCATAGGTATTAGTTACAGTAACCCAGCGGTATCCGGACTCCCGGATTTCACGTGACCTGCTGGTGGAATTGTCTTCCCATAAGTAAGTGGTAAAGTCCGCACCTCCATCCAGAATATACGATACGCAAACAGAGGTGTCATTTCCCAGTTTAACAACGGGTGAGGGATAAATCTTAACTTCCACTGTATCAGAATAAAAGTTATAATTCTCCTGGTCTTTGGCCGTAAAGAAATAATACCCGGCCTGCTTAATTGTTATGGATTGACTTGTTTCACCAGTAGACCAGAGATATGATATTAAGCCAGGACCGGCATCCAGGATGATTGAATCACCAATACATAAGTCAATACTATTACCAAACTCAACCAGGGGATAGCTGGTGTTGGTGATATTAAGTGCATTGGTTAACAGGGACTCAAAATTTACCTGTACCAGCATCCCATTATCAAAGTAATCATAAATTTTATTTGAAATTTGACTTGTGTTTGTTGTTCCCCACCAGTTAAACCGGGCATCAATTTCATCATAGTCCCGTTTGGTTGCTTTAACTTCATACCGGGTATTGGCATATAGATTGTTTTCATGAATGACAGGTAAACCAGAGGTGACAATACCAGTGACAATATTTTGTGCAATGTTATTCCGGTTTATCTCCGATATTCCGCCATCGTATATACCATTTAATGTGTTCTGTGTAATCTGGTTGGAGAGAATAATATTGTTTTCTCCCTCAATGCCATTCAACTTGTTGAACTGAATTATATTGGAGACTATTCTGCTATTGGATGCTTTAATTCCATCACCACCATTATTAGTGACACTATTGTCGAGAACTAATGAATAATTAGTTTGGATGGCATCGTTAATATTTTTGTCCAGTTCATTATAAATGATGTTCAGATAGTTTCCTTTTATCCCGACATCATTTCCTTCAAATTGATTCTCTTTTATGAACTGGCAATGATTTGTATAAAGGCCACATTTGTTATTTAAAAACCTTGATTTTTTTATGGATTGATCTGAATTATCCATAATATAAGCTCCATATTCTGAATTATCTGAGAAATCGCTGTTAAGGATTGTATAGTGACCAGTTGGTGCACTTATTCCGAATTCATTTCCAGCAAAATCACAATTATCAATATAAACTGTAACAGGATTGGTACTAAATATACCGGTCCCGTTATCTTTAAACCGTACTCTGTTAAGACTGTATTCTGCTGCTCTCAGGATAATACCAGTATCACATTTTTGTATCAATCCATCCGAAAAAGTCATATTTTTCTGACATAATAGTCCCACTTTTGCTCCTGTAATTTTAAAATGCTCAAATGTACAGTTGTTGTTTCCAACCATAATTCCATTAAACGGATCATCGGAATCATTCATGAATGTAATGGGTTCTGCAGAGGTACCAATTGCCTTAATTTCCCCGTCAGCAGTGATATTAACCAATGAGTCCAGGATCAGGGTAACACCTTTTTCAATGGTCAATATAGCTCCCGAATCAACAACCAGGTTGCACGTTACCAAGTAAGGACTGCTGGCTTTTTGCAGGGTGGTATTTGAGGTGATATGAAGGCATACCGGATTTGCAGCAGCACCACTAAGTGGAACAACAGTTACCGGCTTTGAATAATCTGTATGTTCAATATAAAGGGTATCTGTATAAACCCCTAATTGTTGGGGGAAGAATCTAACCGATAGCTTTCCAAATGAATGCGGTAGAATTTGCATTGAACTTTTATCCGGAGTAAATGCGCTATTGGTTAAAGAAAGCTTCAAAGAAATTACTTCGTCATAAGGATTAAAAATTTTAAACGAGTCCAATAGCCATTGTTGTGGTCGAATGGTCCCGAAATTCAATCTGATTAAAGGATTGGTGGTTTCATATAAGGCTTTTACCTCATTTTCGGATAGAACCCTGTTATAAAATGCCAGGTTATCCATAAATCCCTGAAACTGGCTGCCGGGAGCGAGCCAAATCAAAGAATCATTATTATGCAAATTTGCGGCAGGAAAATGAAATGAGTTCCAGTTGCCCGGTAATTCTTTGCCATTGAGGTAGAGTTTTACATAACCTTCGGAAGAAATAATTCCGACAATATGCAGATACTTGTCCCAGTCAATATCCAATCCTCCTCCGGTAACCCATGTATAATTTTTATTACCATCATTATAGTACAAAATGAAGCCATCATCATCGCGTGTGTTCAGGTCATTTGAATTAAAACTAAAGCTGAAATTATTATATTTCCAAATAATATAACCAGAATAATTTGAAACATTGATTTTAAGCCAGGTTTCAAAGGTAAAAGCCTTAGTGAATGGCATTGATGAGGCTGTTGATTTAATATTAATCATATTATTCAGTGAAGTATTCCAGGCAGAGTTTGATATTCCATACCGGTCATTAACATAATATCTTGGATCGGTGCTATTCCATGAAGTGCCATCATGATGATTTCCACTCTCGTCATTCGTATTGCAATTAAAAGGATAATATGCTACTACACCATCTAATACCCTGTCAGTCGCTGTAATAACCACAGGAGAGAAATAGCCTTCAAAGCCGGCAGTATCTGTGGCAGTTATCCAATAAAAATAGTTTTTACCGGGGAAATATTCCGGATCGGTATAACTGGTACTATTTTTATCCAGGGAAGCAATGACAGTCGCTGTTAATGAATCGGCAGAAGTATTACGGTATAATGTATAATGGTCAGCATCATTCTCAGATGAAACATTCCATTGCAGTTTTAAAGTATTTTTTTCATAGCGAGGTTTAAAATTTGATGGAGGGTCAACCCGTCTGATCTGTGTTTTTACAATGATTCTTTTAAAAACTTTGTTATAATATAATTGCCATACCTCATCCTGCTTTAATGCTTTGTGATAAATAGCTATATCGTTTATTATTCCTTTAAAGGGATCGTTTACATAACCACAATTTGGGATTTTGCCAATGAATAAAGAAGCATTATTGGTGGGGAGAGTGCCAAACGGGTAGTATTTTTCTGCCCAGAATCCGGGAGCCTCCTTACCATTTACATATATGTGGGCTTCGCCATTGGCTTTAAGTACTCCCACCACATGGTACCATTCTGTGGTTGATGGAAAACCTGTATACGTGCGGTACTGGCTTCTTGAACCCACACCGAATTCCAATGTAAAAAATCCTCCATCTTTTACATAGCCCATGAGATAATTATTTAAATAACAATTCCATCCGTTATTCCAGGCAAGAATTCCAGAATATGAATAGTTCTGAATGTCTTTTTTAATCATGGCTTCAATACTTACTTCATCAGTGACACTCAGAACATTTTTATAAGGTATTTGTAAATAATCTGAATTAGTTCCATTAAAAGAAAATGCAGAACTATTGTTCACCGGAGTTGCGCCTTCATAAAATCCATGGCAACGGTTGGGGCTCTTGTCAAGTACATTGCCATTTAAATCGTATGCAGCCATAATGTAAGGTGAACGCTCCCTGAGATAATCCATATTTGATGCTAATAACAAAGTATCAATGAAATTTCCGGAATGAAAATTACGGTCAAGCTGTATTGTCAGTATTTCTAAGTTACCCGGAAGAATAGAGAAGGATTGAGGAGTAATTGAAAATGGTTCATGAATCCCGGGAATACTGTCGATGATCAGGGTAGCATCACCGCTATTTGTTATATTCAATGTAATAACTGAATCACTCAGGATTGTCGGCCTCATTGTTCCAAAGTTAACGACGTCACTCGGGACTGATATTTCCGGTTGCTTTTTCTCAATGATTGCAGAAACGGTTAATTGTATAATCTGGTTTTTGTAGAGCTTGTCTACCTCATAATTCGCCAGCTCCCTGTTGTATATAATATATTCATCTATTGATCCGGCAAAGGAAGGACCAATAAATAAATCTTTTGCGCCGGTGTAATCGATTGGAATATTTACTTCCTTCTCTGATGTTAATATTCCGTTTTCGTATAGTTTTAAGGTTCTAGAATTATATGTTATAGCTAAATGGTACCATTCGTTAAAATCAATGGAATTGTCAAGTCCGTTTAAGTATGCGAGAGATCTGTAATAAAATGTAACATACAACTTTCCATTCATTCCTGCATATAACAGAAAATAATTAGGGAAATGTGATAAAAGTGCACCATCATTAACCAGGCTCGTTACTTTAAACCAGGTAGAAATTGTAAATGCAGAATCCGGTTTAATTGCTTTGGAATCAGATACACGAACGAATGGCTGGGCGAAGTTAAACTGCATTGCCTGGTCACTGTTCCCAAACCTGTCGGT
The DNA here is from genome assembly GCA_041480755.1 of Bacteroidia bacterium. Lineage (GTDB taxonomy): Bacteria > Bacteroidota > Bacteroidia > Bacteroidales > SM23-62 > LJUQ01. Next base: position 589 of record JBGPAO010000242.1, on the reverse strand, counting down.
GGTGGGTTCAAGATCGTAACTACTTGCATGCATACGGGATACACTTGAATCCTGGACATTGCCATTGAATGGGTAATACAAGGTTAATCCTTTGTTGAAATTAAAGAAAGAAGTGTCGTTGGAATAAATATACGGACGAATAAAATACTCCCCCTCGGTGTAATTCCGGGATGCATGGACTGTAATTACAGCTGATCCACTTGAAGGAATATTTATTGGAAATGGGTTATTGATGTGAAAGGGAGCTTTTATTCCGCCTATGCTGTCGATCCGGAGGGTAATCCCCCCGGTGTTTTGAATATTGAATGTAAGGGATGTGTCGGGATGACTTCCCTGAAGCAAGGTCCCGAAATTAACAGTGGGATTGGAAATGCTGATCTTCTGGGATAGTGCAGTATTATTATTTATTGTAAGAATCAAAATAATAATTAATGCACTGCGTATGAGTAATGAAGTATTTTTCATAATACGGAATTTATATAAAAAAGAAATTTACGAAAAATGAGACAAGAAAAGAAATATTAATCCTCTAAGGAAGGTGCATAAGCCGGACACCTTGACCACCAGGTCTAAATAACATACATTTAAC
>JBGPAO010000241.1:0-5807 GCA_041480755.1 Bacteroidia bacterium | reverse complement strand
GAGAGCCGCGGTGGGATCGGCATAGCATTGCGCCGATGCGGGCTTTTGATAGACCGGGCCGACAAACCACAGGTCCTGTCCGCAGAGTTCCATGAATTGCGCCTGGTCGATTTTTAAATATTCAAGGACCTTCTGCCCGGTATCTCTGGTGAATCCCAGGTCAACAGGAACCCTGTCCGGCGATTGATGACTGGAACTTTCAAGTCGTCGATCTCTGGAGGAGGGTTTTCAGATGTCCATCGGTACGATCATTCTGATCATTTTAGTCATATTGGTTTTGATTCCGCTTGTAAGTTGGTTAATCTGGGGACTTAATTCAGGAAAACCTCTTAATATTATGGTACTGAATAAAACTGTCCTCAGTCTGGAAAGAGAAGAACACAGGGCATTATTCTGGTTCCTTATACATGAGAAATACACAAAACCAGATGGCAAGGCCTATAATATGAATAAAGACTATTTTGGATTTCATCCTATAAGGCCTGAAAAATCAAGAAAATATGTGATAAACAGGATTAAATTGACTGAAATAGACAAACTTGCCAGCGATTACGATATGGCTTATATTGCCGACACATATGGTGTGTTTTTCAATGAGTGGTACAGGGGAAGAAATATAAATGATAAAGGCACACTGATTGAAGGAGGCTTAAATAATAATGACTATCTGTTTATCAAGAAGATGTACGAACTAAAAAAACTGATAATTGGTGAGTATAATTTCTTTGCTCACCCCACCGATGACCTGATAAGGCACAGGGCGGAAGATCTTCTTGGTATACAATGGAGTGGTTGGATAGGCAAGTATTTCAATAATTTAAATATAGAGAAAAGCAAGACTTTGCCTATATGGGTTGTGGAACAATATAACAGTAAAAATGAAACAGACTGGGACTTCAAAGGAGAAGGTATTGTTCTGATAAATGAGATTACAAAAGATGTCATTGTCCTTGAAGCAGGAAAACATCTTGAAATTAACGAACCCGAAATCCAAACAACGGAATATGGTAAAACTAATTTTAAAGTTCCGGAAAATGTGAATTTCTGCCAGTGGTTCGAAATTACCTATTCTGAAAAAAATAATATAGTGGCAGAATTTAAAATCCATATAAATTTAGAAGGCAAACCGCTTCTTGACAAATATAATCTTCCATCAAGGTTCCCTGCAGTAATTGAATCAGCTAGTGGCTCTCCCTTCTATTATTTCACTGGTGATTTTACTGAATACCCGGTAACAATGTTCACTGCCAAACTAGCCGGAATTAATCTTCTGAAAGGTTTGTTCTATTGTGACAAGCCAGGCAGTCTTTCAAAATTTTACTGGACATACTATCAGCCATTGCTGAAGGAAATTCTGGAAAACTACAGATTAACTCTTCAGAAATGAAAGATCATAAATCTGGCATTTCTGTATGATCCTAAAGGTGTCTTTGGTACAGCCTGATCTGGTATGGGAGAAGACTGAGGAAAATCTCACCCGGCTTGAGATAATGATCAGGAAGATAAAAACTCCGACAGATCTTATCATACTTCCGGAAATGTTTCCAACCGGATTCTCAATGAACACTGCATCTCTGGCAGAAGATATGAACGGTCCTTCAATAAGGTGGATGAAGAGTATGGCCGCTTCTCTTTCCGCCTGCCTGACCGGAAGCATTATGATAAAAGAAGGACCCAATTGGTTCAACCGTCTGGTTTTTATGCATCCATCTGGTAAATTCAGTGTTTATGATAAAAGGCATTTATTCAGGATGGGCAAGGAAAATGAATATTATAAGCCCGGAGAACAAAACGTGATCCTCGAGCTCAATGGGTGGAAGATAAAACCGTTGATCTGTTATGACCTTAGGTTCCCGGTATGGAGCAGAAACCGGATGGACTATGATATGCTCATCTATGTGGCCAGTTGGCCTGAATCAAGAATAGAGGTCTGGGAAGCTCTGCTGAAGGCCAGGGCTATAGAAAATCTTTCCTATGTGATCGGAGTAAGCAGGGTAGGGAAAGATGGAAATAATTTAAACCATACCGGTGAATCCATGGTTTATGATTTCAGGGGGAGACAGATTCTCAAACTTCCTGCCAACATTGAAACAACCGGTACCGTTTCATTGAATAAGGAAGCGCTTACCAAATTCAGATCCGCTTTCCCGGTCTGGAAGGATGCTGATAAATTCACGTTAAGTGGCTGATCAGAAAGTAAAACCAACTCTTACTATCGGATTGTTGTATGGTGAGCGTGAGTTTTCGTTAAGATTATATAGAACGGTTACCAGAAAAGCTGATCTTCTTCCTACAGGTTGAATTATACCCCCGCCGACAAGTATGGAATGCGAAATAAAGCGCCCGTCTTTCGTATAAGGAGGTTCAAAATACGCTTTTTCAAGACTTAAAGCTTCATATTCAACCTGTCCGAATATACCCGCATTTAAACCTATGTTCAGGCCTTCACCCAGGTTTTTGATTATTGTATACCTGGAAAATACATTTCCACCGTATATGGTGGTATGATAAGGTGCGTAATAACCCTTATCCCTGTAATATTCAAACCTGATACCTGTTCCTGCAGCTAATCTTGGAGTGATATAATATCCCACAAGGGGAGATATTTCAATATTGGTGATCGTCCCGAACATAAGTCCAAAATTGCCGCCAAAAAACAACCTGTCACTAAGGCCTGATTCTTTTTCTTCTTCCTCAATCTGCGCCAAAAGAATTACTGGCATAAAACCCAGAAACAGGATCATCAACAGGGTAAAAAATCTGACAGGCGTTATAATATTTTTTACAGAAATCATTATCAGTATAATATGATATTGGCTGAAATTATATTTACAAAACAAATATATTTATATTTTAGTTGATCAATCCTCTTAAAAACTCTTAATAATGAATATTATTGTCACAGGCGCTTCGAGGGGGATAGGTTATGAGGTAGTCAGGGTGATGGCAGGAATGCCGGGAATGAAACTGATTGCAATAGCGCGAAGCCATAAAGATCTCAGGGATTTGAAATTATCCTGTACGAAATTGCCTTCAGGAAAGGGGCTGGAGATAATAACAGCAGATCTGTCGCAATCCGGCAAACTGAAAAATGAAGTCATTCCGGCAATTTATAATATGTTTGACCAGTTGGATATTCTTATTAATAACGCTGGTTTTCTTGTGAATAAACCATTCAATCAGATAGATGAACAAGAACTGGAAATGATAATGCGGGTAAATTTTATGGTCCCATGGCTGCTGATCCAGTCACTTACGGATCTTCTGTCAAAATCAGGGAAATCCCATGTTGTAAACATATCAAGTATAGGAGGAATACAGGGCAGTATTAAGTTTCCTGGACTCTCTGCATACAGCTCTGCAAAGGGAGCTCTTGGAATTCTTACAGAATGCCTGGCAGCAGAATTAGCTGACAGGCATATTTCATTAAACTGCCTTGCGCTTGGGTCGGTTCAGACTGAAATGTTCAGTAAGGCATTTCCTGAATATAAAGCGCAATTAAAGCCAGATGAGATTGCTTCTTTTATTACTGATTTTGCTTTAAATGGAAATAAATACTTTAACGGGAAGATACTTCCTGTCTCAGTTTCGACACCCTGAGATGAACGGTCATTAAATATCCCTGATCACCATACTGCTTTCATCATACTCCCTGGCTTCAATTTCTCCTTTGAGCAGCATCAGTCCATTCATTGCCAGGGCATGCATTTCATCTTCACCGGGGTAAATGATAACCGGAGCAATAAATGAGACCATTTTTTTGATATATTCACAAACCATAGGGTTATTGGCAATCCATCCGGTAAGAATAATCCCGTCAACCTTTCCATTCAGGACTGTGGCCATTGCACCGATAGTTTTTGCAATCTGGTATGACATCGCATCCTGAATCAACCTTGCTTTCTCATCTCCTTCAATGGCCATAAGTTCAATCTCATAAGCGTTATTAGTTCCGAAATATGCAACATAACCACCAAGTCCGTTTATCATTTTTTCCACTTGCTCCAGTGTCATGTCTTTCTCAAAACAAAGCTTTGCAAGCTGGCCTACTGGCAGAGTCCCTGATCTTTCAGGAGAAAATGGTCCTTCACCATCCAGAGCCTGATTTACATCGATAACTCTGCCATTTTTATGTGCGCCTATTGAGATCCCTCCACCCATATGAGCTATAATAAGATTAAGGTCTTCATATCTTCTGTTAAGCAGGCGGGAGTATGATCTTGCTGTTGCTTTCTGGTTCAGGGCATGAAAAATTGAAATCCGGCGAAGTCGCGGGAGCCCGGTGAACCTTGCCACATCTTCCAGTTCGTCAACAACTACAGGATCAGCAATATAAGCTTTTGCATTCGGAAGGAGCCTGGCTATATCATCAGCTATCAAACCTCCAAGATTGCTGGCATGCTGGCCCAGTACTCCTTCAAGCAGATCATTCCTCATTGCATCATTAATGATGTAAACACCTGATTTAATTGGTTTTAATAAACCACCTCTTCCGATTACTATTTCTATTTTATCAATCTCTATTTTAGCATTCTTTAATTCGTCTATTATGATATCACGGCGATATTCAAACTGGTCGGAGATTCTTTTGAATTTCTTGAGTTCCTCGGAACTATGCTGTATACTTTTCAGGAAAACGACCTTGGTGTTGAAGTAAACGGCAATTTTTGTCGATGTGGAGCCGGGATTAACTGCAAGAATATGATAGTTTGACATATCAGGGTAATTTTATTTTTTTTAATCCATTGCAGCTGCAAGGACAATTGACATGAATTTGTTAGTTTCAGAGTCAGCCCTGCTCGTAAGGACTACCGGGGAAGTTGCCCCCATAATTATCGCAGCAGAAATGCTGTTTCCAAGAAAAATAAGTGATTTATATAGTATATTACCACTGTTAAGATCAGGTGTCAGGATAATATCGGCATCACCTGCGACTTTACTTTTGATACCTTTTAATTCTGCAGCTTCCTTTGAAACAGCGATATCAAGCGCAAGAGGGCCGTCGATGATACACCCGGTTATCTGATTCCTCCTGTTCATCAGAGTAAGCATGGAGGCGTGTAATGTTGATTCAATTTTCGGATTTACTACCTCGAGGGGACAAATAACAGCAACTTTAGGTTCATTTATTCCCAGCCGGTGATACACTTCAATTGCATTCCGTATGATGTCGGCCTTTTCATCAAGATCCGGACTGATATTCATTGCAGCATCAGTGATCCCGATCAATTTGTGATATGCAGGAATCTCCAAAAGAGCAAAATGGCTCAGCACTTCCTGCTTCTTGATCCCGTGATCTTTATTCAGGATAGCCTTCAGAAAGGGGGCTGTTGGTACCAGTCCTTTCATCAGGATGTCTGCATCTCCGCTTTTAATTGTGGAAACGGCCCTCAGGCATGCAGATTCCGGATCCGCATCTTCAACAATCTCAAATTTGCCCGGATCAGTTTTTAGATCCTTAAGAATAATTTGTATCTGGGCTTTATCACCGATTAAGACAGGGTCGACTATTTTTTCAATACTGGCTTTACAGACTGCCTGCAGGACATGAACATCCTGGGCTGCAGCAATGACAATCCTTCTCTTTTTCCTTTTCCTGGCGAGCACAATAAGTTCATCAAGCCTTTTCAGGATCATATAAGATTTTTTATTGTTAAATATTATATGCTTTTACCGGGTTAATATCATGTCCCAGGAAAACCTCTGATTCCAGCCTTCTGTCTGTATATTATCTATTTTTTAATGAGCTGAACAATTCTTTCTGTATCTTCTGCAATCATCAGTTCCTCGTTAGTAGGAACAACCAT
>JBGPAO010000240.1:0-5817 GCA_041480755.1 Bacteroidia bacterium | reverse complement strand
GATTTCATCTGGCAACAGATCATTCCTAATAATCTCATCAGGATTAACAAACTTACCTTTGATTTCCCTGTATGAAATCAAAGCCCTGGCCTGGTAATCATTAAGATAGGGATGTCTTGCTAATTCATCTATTCTAATGGTATTCAGATTAATATGAGTTATCGCTGCTGAATCAACAAAAACAAAATCACATATGTTTCCGAAATTTTCCTGTGTCATCCCGTACACCTCAAGCAACTGATCCTTTCTGACATAACCTCCCAGCAGTTTCCTGTATTTAATGATCCGCGCTGATAGTACAGGCCCGATTCCATAAATACCAGCAAGAGCCGTTGAATCAGACATGTTCAGTGGCACCTGTGTTTTTGACTTTATCCTGTCATCATTATAATTGGATTTTGATAATCCCTCTTCAAGCAGTCCGGTTGTATTATTCTTTTCGTCCTTAATAATAATAAATTGTTCAATCCGGGAATATTCCGCCGAATCGAGCCCCCAAATCTTTTTCAAATCCTCCCGGACCCGGAACCTGCCCCCTTTTTCCCTGTATTTCAGAATATTCTTTATTACTATAGTTTCAAGACCGGCATTTCTGAATTCTTCCGGAGTTGCAGTATTTGGATCAAAGAAGTTCAAATCCGATCCTGTTTCTGAGGCTTCATTTGGTACTGAGTATTTTTCACTTTCAGATACCGATTTTTCGAATTCAGCAATTTCATCCTGGAATTCCGAAAAATCATAGGTTACATTCTTTTTAATATGGGGGATAGCGATCCGGGCGGCAATTAAAACAGAAATAATAACTACCAGGACAATTAAACCATTCCGTTCAGATCTGCTAAAGGTAAAATAATCTTTCAGGAACTTCCTGAACATCTTGGAATTATCTTAATGTTTCGATATATCCCTTCAATTAGTGTTCAAACAATTGAGGTCCTCAAAAGCAATTTTCAGCCTTTCAACCATAAATTTTTCACCTTCACGCAGCCATACCCTGGGATCATATTTCTTCTTGTTGGGTTTATCTTCTCCCTCAGGATTACCTATCTGTCCCTGCAGATAACCATGATTTTGTTTCTCATAGCTGCGTATCCCATCCCAGAAAGCCCATTGTGTATCTGTATCAATATTCATCTTTACCACACCATAACTGATTGCCTCACGGATTTCCTGACGGCTTGATCCGGATCCGCCATGAAATACAAAATTTACGGGTTTGGGCGATGTTTTATATTCAGACTGTATGTATTTCTGGGAATTATCAAGAATTTTTGGCGTAAGTTTTACATTGCCCGGTTTATAAACTCCATGAACATTTCCGAAGGCTGCTGCGATAGTAAAATTATTGCTGACTTTCTTCAGCTCAGTGTAAGCAAATGCAACCTCTTGCGGCTGAGTATATAACCTGGAACTTTCAGTACCGGAATGATCAATACCATCTTCCTCACCTCCGGTAACACCCAGTTCAATTTCCAGTGTCATGTTAATCTTGCTCATTCTCTCAAGGTACCTCTTGCAGGTCTCGATATTTTCTTTTATTGGTTCTTCTGAAAGGTCAAGCATATGTGAACTGAACAAAGGTTTGCCGTACTCCTTGAAGTGCTTTTCTCCATAAGTCAGCAATCCATCAATCCATGGCAATAATTTTCTTGCAGCATGGTCTGTATGCACAAGGACATATATGCCGTATAATTCCGCCAGGTGATGAATGTGTTTCGCACCGATAATCCCCCCGGCAATTGCACCCTGTTCTTTTTCATTGGAGAGTCCTTTCCCTGCCCAGAAAGCGGCGCCCCCGTTAGAAAATTGTATAATTACAGGTGAATTAACAACCTTTGCAGCTTCCATTACTGCATTGACTGAATTTGTGCTTACCACGTTAACAGCCGGAAGTGCAAATTCATTTTCCTTTGCTATCCGGAATATTTCCTGGACATCATTGCCGGTTATCACACCAGCTTTCAGTTTTCCTGAAATTTTGCCTTGCATTTTGTTATGATTTAAAGATTTACAATATTATTGTATGGTTAAAAATGCAAATTTAGGACAATTACCTTTAAATAAAACAATCGGTTCTGATTTTTGTTTCAAATTCTTTAAAGAATGCATGGGGCATGGAGAAGGGGGCATGGAGAAGGGAAATGACATCAGAAGGGATATCCGATTGCCAGATGAAAAGTCGTGAAATAACCAAAGTTGTAATCTTCACTGTTGGGACGGTTAAAAATTACCCAGCGCGGTCCGCCTAGTTCTGCCGGGATTGACGGATCCCTTGCCTTAACACCAAGATCAAACCGGAATATGAAAAATGAAAAATCCATTCTCACGCCAAAACCTGTTCCGACCGCAATCTGTTTATAAAATGAGTCCCACTTAAAAACTGCCCCTAAACGATTATCCTGACCCTTTATCGCCCATATGTTGCCTGCATCTACAAACAGCGCACCTTCCAGTATCCATATTAATTTGAACCGGTATTCGAAATTGGCTTCCAGTTTAATATCAGCTGTTGCATTGGGATACACGCTTCGTTTTTCCAGGTAAGTCCCGGGGCCCAGATTCCTGACGGGCCAGGCTCTTATACCATTTGCACCACCGGTAAAATATTGCTTTTCAAAAGGTATTGCAACTGAATTACCATATGGCCATGCAACTCCCGCAAAAAACCTGTAAACTATACTTGTTTTATCATCGAGGATACTGTAATGCCTGATATCAAAATCACATTTGATAAACTGGGCATATTCATTGCCCGCTAATTCGTATTTTCCTGATGCGTTGGGTTCTCCGAAAAGCTTATACATACCTGAAAGTAAAAAACCGGCTTGTTCGGTATTTATCCTGAAGTATGTATAATTGCTCAGTTTCTTGATGTCCTGATTATTAAAAATGAAACTGTAATTAGTTGATGTTATAAGTCGATCCTCATAGCTGTGCTCCAGATATGTGTCCAGTATTTCCTGAAGAAATAAGGTATCAATCCTTAACATTTTAACATAATTGATATCTATGGGATTTATAATATGGGATATATACGGGAAATTACTCCATGTGTATCCAAAACCTGCATTGGTTATCCTGCGGGTATAGTCCGGTCTCTGTTGCTGGTTGAAAGCTAACGATATTCTTGTTTTTGGATTATACCTCCTGATAAAATTCTCAGTCCGGAGTGGCAACAGGAACTGAGGCAGGGTAAGCCTTGCATCAATCCCTGCCTCATAAACGAGGTCAATGCCTTTGAGATTCTGAATACTTGAAGTGTTTATTTTCCTTAGGAATTCAATCGATCCTTTAAGCCTGATATTAAGATTCTCGGCCCCTCCAAAAAGGTTCCTGTGCATATAGCTGATATTACCAGCCGCACCAAAATTTCCCGAAGAATTTGTTCCTTCGAGCTCAAAGGAATATGATTGCAATGTGGCAGGAGTAAGCTGTATGTAACAATTCAATGGATAATCTTCCTGCAGGTATTCTTTATCAGGATCTGCTTCCTCAAAGAAAATGTTGACTGTTTTAAATATCCTCAGGGAAGAAAGATGCTGATAGGTTTCACTGACATCATTAATATTATATAGGTTCCCGGGAAGAATATTAATCGACTGGGTAATTACATCAGGATCAATTTTTAATTTGTCATGATAAAGGAACCTGTAATTGTTAAATGTGCTCTCAGTAAGGCTTTTCAGATATTCATTATAATCAGTCAACGCATCTTTCTGATTGAAATCAGACAGGATAATTACATCGTTGATCCTGTATTTTCTGTTTGGGACATATTTTGTATAAAAGTCTTCCTGTTTTTTAAGCTGATATTCATCAATTATTGCGGTCAGGTTAACCCTCAGACTTCCTTCAGATGTATCAGCTTCAAAATTGATAAGCTCTTTCTTGAAATTGTAATATCCAAGCGTCTTAAGATAATTTTCAATTCTCGTCCTTTCATCCTGGATTATGTCAGCATCAAAAAATGCACCCTGTTTCAGTAATGTGTTTACTGTATCGGGTAATATCACTTCTTTAAGAGTAGTATCCCGGAACTGATAACTGACCCTATCAATAATAAAAGGTTCCCCGGTTTCGATTTTGTACCTTACATTCGCTTTCCTGTCTTTAAATCTTGATGTATCTGCTACATCAGTATGATAATATCCTTTGTTCCTTAGATAAAGCCTGACTCTTTCCTTATTTTTTTCAATATCGAACTCATTCCATATCACTGGCTCCTCACCTATTTTTTTAAGCCATCTGTTCAGCCAGTTATCTTTTGTTCCGGATAAATTATATACTCCAAGGTAAAATTTCAATCCAAGGATCCTTTTGTTTGGTTTCGGCCGGATATAGCTTTCCAGCTCGTTCTTATCAATACTCCTGTTGCTGTTTTCAATTTTGGACCGGTTCAACAGGTATTTATCCTCAGGCAAATATCTTGTGCTGCTGCAGGATAAAATAGAAAAGGCAAAAGCAACTATAATGGAGGGTGTTGCAAACCTTCCACAAAATGAAGGACTATTTTTCCCGGGAATCAACAATAGATGAACTATTAAGCAAATATAATTAACTTCATTAACAACATAATGTGCAATGCAAAAATGGTAATTTAGCAAAGTCAATCCTAATAATGTTATCAAATGTTATCTAAATCCCGGATAAGTCTTATCAGGTCTCTGAAATACAAAAAATTCAGAATATCAAATGGATTATTTATAGCTGAAGGTGAAAAAACTGTAAAGGATCTTATTACAGCATCTGTTGATGAAAATTCTGCTTTCAGGATTGAGGCTGTTTACGCAACTTCCTCATGGTTGAACAATAATAAGGAAGTCAAAACTACTGGCTGGGAAATAAATGAGATCACGGAAGAGGAATTGAAAAGAATTTCTATGCTCACCACTCCAAATAATGTCATGGCCCTGGTCAGAATACCTGAATATGAACGTGATACAGACCTGATACTGAATGATTTATCCCTTGTGCTTGACGATATACAGGATCCCGGAAATCTTGGTACGATCATTCGCATTGCACACTGGTTTGGTATTTATCAGATATTCTGTTCTGAGAATTCCACAGATGTTTTTAATCCTAAAACCGTCCAGTCAGCAATGGGCTCTCTCTGGTCAGTAAAGGTATTTTATACTGAATTGCCGTCATTCCTTAAATATTATTATGACACTACTGATCTGCCGGTTATCGGGGCGTTTTTGTCAGGTCCTGAAATTTATGGCCGTCCACCTGTGAAGAGAGGATTGATAGTTCTTGGCAACGAAACCCGCGGCATTTCAAAGGATCTCGAACCATTCATACGTTCCAGGATTACTATCCCGGCATATAACGAAAAATCCCGCCCGGATTCAATAAATGTAGCCATGTCTGCAGCCATTATCTGCTCTGAACTCAGAAGAAATCAGCATTTAAGCCGGTAAAGGGATGATGCCAGGAGGTTAAATTATTCGAAGTGAAAGCTCAACATTACAATGTAAGAATTCAACCGGTTAATAGAATTGACATATTGAGGGTACCCTGAGGCAGGTTCAGAAACCAAAACGTTCCTGAATCCTGTCGATAGCTTAAGTTCAGGAGAGAATTTAAAATATTGAAGGTATATATCAATTCCAAATCCAATCTCAAAATAAATATCAAAGGGTTTCAGCCTGACATAAATATGAGAGTCCTCCTCATATTGTTTTCTTGCAGCCAGATCGAGGCGGGTATTTCCGCCGGCTATAAAGTAAGGCGCATAATTATTTACCCTTTTCGATTTGTATTTAACCACAAGGGGGAAATCAATAAAATTTGATTCCAGTTCCATTTTTGTGT
>JBGPAO010000239.1:0-5831 GCA_041480755.1 Bacteroidia bacterium | reverse complement strand
CCGAATTTGAATAATAATTCATCCATTCCTCCAAAACTCTCATAGGCTCCCATAACAACCGCCTCAACATCTTCTTTTGTTTTCCAGAATTCTTCTCTGATCAGACCTTCCGGTGGAATAAGTTCCATCCACTTTTCACAGGAGAGCTGGAAAAAAACCATTATTATAATCAGGATATATTTTAATATTTTCATTTTCATGATGTTTTAACTTTAATCAAAATCCAACTGCAATGCTGAAGGTTATAATTTTCGGGGGCGGGGTATTTGCATAGTCCACGCCGATCCAGAATGGATCGCTGGCATCCTGGCCAACTTCAGGATCCTGTCCTGAATAATTTGTAAATGTCATTAGTTTACGTCCGCTCAGTGTCAGGTTTATAGTCCGCAAATGGAGTTTTTCACAGATTTCTCTTTTAACTCTGTATGTTGCCATTATATTGATTAAGCGCAGAAAGTCTCCTGGTTCCACATATCTGTCAGAGCCAAGATTATTAGCCGGATGATACATATAAGCTCTTGGCAGCATACCTTTTTCATCCTGGCCCTGTACACGCCATCTCCACAATACTGCTTTACTCTGGTTATTTCGGTTATTCATACCTTCTGTCTGAATGGCGACGCCATTGATTATGTCAAAACCAAGCCTGTAGTGAAAATTAAAGGAGAAATCGAAATTTTTATATCTTACAGCAGTGCCAAACCCTCCAATATAATCCGGATTGCAGTCCCCGATATAGACGACGTCATTCAGGTCGATTTTACCATCATGATTAATATCTTCATATATTGCGTCACCTCCTCTGAAAGTATATGTCCCGGTATAAGTCATTGGTATCGGATTCCCTTCATTATCATATAATAAATTCCCATTGATATCCTTTGCAAGGGCATCTGCATCTGTTGGATAAACACCATGGTATCTGAATCCAAAAAAAGATCCTATTGGCTCTCCTTCTACCACACGCCTGGGATATTCTCCATTGCTGATTGAGGTTGATCGTTCCGTATTGAAATTTGAGGGAAGTGAATTAAAAGTATTTATGTTCTGGGAAATATTAAAATTAATTGACCATCTGAAATTTTCAGTTCGGATAATTTTACCATCCATCATTAATTCCCAGCCCCTGTTTTCCAGTTCTCCCCCGTTAAAGTAAGCTAGTGTACTGTATCCCGAAGATACCGGGATAGGATAGTAATCAGGAGGGCCTCCAAATAACAGGTTTTTTGTTACTTTGTTATAAATATCACCTTCAATATAAAGTCTGTCGTTGAACATGTTCAATTCCAGGCCAATATCTGTTTGTGAAGTAGATTCCCACCGGAGATTATTCAGTTGTATCTGATTTGGAACAATACCGGGATATTGAAGATAACCGGCAGAAGTGGAAAGATATGAAGCAAATCTTGCGTATGCATCCCCTGGCTGTCTTCCTGAAACTCCCCAGTCTGCTCTTAATTTGCTTTCGCCCAGCCAGCTGAGGGACTTTAAAAAAGGCTCTTCCGAAAATCTCCATCCGATCATTACACCTTTAAAAAGACCCCATCGGTTATTGATCCCGAAAGATGAATGAGCATCTGCCCTGAAAATAGTTTGTATCATATACCGATCCAGGTATTTGTAATTCAGATTCATTAATGCCCCTAATTGCCTTGCTTCTCCTGAACCGGTACCGATCCAGTTTATCTGGGCATTAATGGAAGGATCCTGAATATTTGTACTCGGAGTTTTGTTACTCTGTATGTTCATCCATTCATTACCCGATTGTTCTGTCATCCATGTCGCGGCTCCTGACAAAACATGTTTTTCATTTTTAAATGGTGAATCAAAAGCAAGCTGAGTTTCTGTAGTAATAGTTGTAGAGTTACTATTACCTTCTTCTGCTTTGTTTATATTCCATTCGAGCCAATCTTCGCCAATGGCATTGTAGGGCAAATAATTTTGCGATTTGGTTCCCGAATATTGCACATTAACTGTTTCCCTGAAAGTTAGCCAGTCCAAAATTGAATATTTCAGAGTGAAAGTATTTTGAAGTGAATTTTCTTTTCTGTCATTTTTACCAAGATTTGCAACCGCTACCGGATTAAAGTAAATACTACCATCACCCTGATAACTGTTAATGGGCGTAAAATATTCTCCGGTCGGTTTGCCGTTTACATCATATTCCCAGATACTCATATTAGGAGCCTTTATGTAAGCCATTTCCCTGACATTCTTTGGATTATTCCATGGAATTTCCAGATTCCCGTCTACAGAATTATTTATATAATTAAACTGAATGGTAAAAATCAGTTTCTTTGAAAGGAAATAATCCAGGTTTACCCTGGTTGAAAATCTTTTTGCACTTGTATTTATGGTAGTTCCACCTTCATTGACATAACTGAATGAGGTAAAATACCTTGTTTTTTCTCCACCACCGGCAATCTTAAAATAATGGTCATGTGTAGCTGCGTTCTGGGTAATTGCTCCTAGCCAGTTAGTATTTGCAGAATAATTATAGAAATCGTAGTAATCTCTATCGTAGGCAATTTCAGGAGGAATATCATATACGCCACTACTGTTATGCCATTCTTCCAGCTGAAGCATGATATATTCATCTCCGTTTAACATTGGTACAGCCGGAGGTTGAATATTTAAGCTGCCTTTATACTGGTAATCAAACTGAACTTTCCCCAACCGTCCTTTGTGTGTTTCAATAAGCAATACTCCGTCGGCACCTCTTGATCCGTAAACAGCAGTAGATGCTGCATCCTTTAATATTTCAATGGATTTGATATCCTGCAAGGCAATATTGATTAAATTGCTTATATCTTCCTGGTCGGCTGAACTCAGGTCGAAATCACTTGCAACCCTGCTTTGTGGAATTCCGTCAATGACAATCAAAGGTTTATTGTTGCCCATTGAGCTTAATCCCCTGATTACCAATTGTGAACCAGATCCGGGGTCGCCTGAAGCACTGATGATGTCCAACCCGCTTACCCTTCCCTGCAATGCATCTGTAGCGGAAAGAACACCTGCATCCTGTATGTCGATCAGGTCTACTTTCACAGTTGCTGATGCATTATCCCTGTCATCAATATTGGTCAGGGTGTTGGATGATTTTGATATGGCTGTTACAGATACCTCCTGTATATCTACTGTTGTCGGTGCTAACTGGATGACCAGCTGTCTTGTCGGATCAACATTAATTCTTTGAGTTTCATATCCTATTACGCTTACTTTTACTATATTTTTCGGATCTTTCATTTCTAAAACAAAGTCTCCATTTATATTGGAAACAGTACCGTTAATTACACGGTTATCTTTGTCATATTCAATAATGTTGGCACCAATAATGGTGGAATTATCGATTTTATCAAAAATTCTTCCTCTGATTATTACTTTATCCTGGGAATAGGCTTGAATAAAACCGAACAGTGCCAGAACAAGAATGACGGTCTTTTTGATATTCTTCATTTTTTCAAAAAGATTATGTTTATATTGAAAATGGTTAAAATATTCTTTTTAATAAAATTACCTCACATCAACCTCATTATATACCAAAACTTTATCAATCTCATGAATAACCGCATTATTTATAATATTTGGAAAAGTTGTTGACGTTCCTCCACTGAGATCACGACCAGCTAATTTATTGGTTGATGCAGATTCATAAACAGTTAAATAGTTATTACCCGTCCTATCAGGGATGTTAATCATATCATAATTTGGATCAATATAAATCTGGGTATATATTGTTGAAAAGGGGGTTGATTTTTCATCTACCCTTGTAGTCTCATAGTATCCCGCAGGTTTATTTCCATCTGTAAAAATCAGTTCCCCCTGCACAAAATGTAATAAAAGAAATTTTTTCAGATCGTTTATACTTAATGTATCAGCCCTGTATATATTCAGGGCTGCAGAAGACGGCACAAAAACAGTATAATTTTCGTTCTCTGAAATAAAGCTGTACCGGTATTCCCTGTCCAGGCTAAATCCTGCTTTTTGGAGTAAATGATGAAAATCCTGATAATCAGTGGAAATTTTTAAAAAAAGAGTTGTCGCTGAAAAGTTGAACCAGTCATCCACATCATAGGTTATCCCATTATCTGCATTTGTACTTATTTGTTCAGGATAATTAGTAACCGGAATTCCTCTATATCCTTGAGTAGTTTGTGCAGTACCTGTTACTTCACCGGTTTCATTATTTATAATTAAAAAATTGCCGGCCAGATTTTTAATGAATTCCTTTTTTGCAATTCCCCTGGGATATTCTGTTCCAACATGGTTCATTAATAAAGTTCTTAAATCATTTGTGCTTAAGTTAAATTGAGTTCTTGAAGATCCGGTTATCTGCCAGAGGGAAAATCTTTTGAGCCTGGCATCGTAAACCAGAGAGGAGTCCAAACTTGTGTTTCTATCTGACTCGACGTACAACAGATAATTTGCATTTTCCCTTTTAAGTGCAGGTAATAAACCTGCTCGTTCAATCGCATACATTACTTTTGAATAATCCCTTTGCAGGTAAACAGGGCCTGTAACACTTTTAAATGCCCGTGGTACAATTACTTTATTGACACCTAAAAATGTACAGTTGCTTCCATATTGCTTCTGTATAATACTGGAAGGATCCAATTTAACCATATCCAATTCACCATTATAGAAACCTTTTTCTATATCGCTTTGATAAACAGGATTAATACACATGTGCGAATTCACAATGATTCTTTTTATATGGCTAGGTGCATCATCAAGGGTACCCCATTTACCAGGTCCTGCAATGTATTCATTTATAAATTCATAAATTGCCTCATTTGTTGGAGCTATTACACCGTGATGATAGCGAATGGTCACATCCCTTGGTAATCCCATAGTGCCGGAAGGCGCCCTTGTTTTTTCATTATAAATATTAAAGGTCAATTCAGGATAGGTCAGATCGAAAAGGGAATCCACTTCAAAACCCTGTTCTGCTCCTGGTTGATTCATGGTTTTTTCTACATTATATGTAAAGGCAGGAAATAAGTCAACCAGACTCAGGAAAATTTTATATGATTCATTGCCATTCCCTTTATTTAGTAATTGATATGCATTCTGAAGAGGCTCAACAACCCTGTCAATATTATAAACGAACCCGTTTTCGGCAAAGATCTCATTTCCAATAATCCGCCCATTTACATAATATATATCCTCAGCGTTTTCAAAGGGTCTTCCAAAATAAAATTCAAAATCACTAAAATTTAAATTATAAATGTCAAAATATTCCTTATAAAAAACAGGGGCAAACTTACGTGAATCCACAGATATTTTCCTGAACCATCCTGCATCGAGAGAATCTATAATAATAATTCTTTCTTCATTCAAATTTTTTACCCTTACTTTCCTGATACCTAAAAAATGATCTTTTTCAAGTAAAAGAGTTTCTCTCTTATAGCCTCTTGGTTCGTTATTTTCTATATCCAGTGTATCAATCCAGCCAAAAACATCAAGCGATCTGAGCTGAATCTTGCTCCACGGATTCTGTAAAATATGATATTTTACAATTTTTGTCAGCTCTGCAAGGGGAATATCATCAATAGATTTATAAACCGGATGATTTTGAAAATAAATCGAAAATGCTTCATTATTAGGAGCAAAAACAGTATAGCTGCCTGATATGTTTATAATAGTGTCATATCCCGTCCGTTCAACACATTGTGTAAAGGTGGAAAGATCGGGGTTTTCCTTTAATTGTGTATATACCTTTCCTGCCAGCCAGTCTGGACGTGTATACTTCTCTTGCTCATTTGGATCGTTAAGACATCTGCAGAAGAATATAGCTATTATAAACAACAAAATACATTGAATTGTCCGGG
>JBGPAO010000238.1:0-5844 GCA_041480755.1 Bacteroidia bacterium | reverse complement strand
TCTCATTACTGGTAAATGATATTAAAGAACATAAGACATTAGGTTATAGATATTATTATGGTTATGGATACGGTTACGGATATAGTTATGGTTACCATTCAAGATATGGCTATGAATACTACATGGAAGGCCAGAAAGAAAAAAAATAATGACCTCCGTTTCCCTCACACAGAAAACTGTTTCCGGTATGTTCTGGAGTTTTTCTGATTCCATTGCAGGCCAGATAATTCAGTTCATTGTAGGTTTAATCCTGGCAAGGATACTCACTCCCTCGGAATTCGGATTGATTGGAATGATAACTGTTTTTCTGGCTATTTCGCAAAGCTTTATTGACAGCGGATTTGGACAGGCTCTGATCAGGAAACCTGAAGCAAGCGAATTGGATTATTCGACAGTATTTTTTTTCAATATTATTGTAGGAGTAGTTTTTTTTGGACTATTTTTCTTTCTGGCCCCTCCAATTGCCAGATTCTATAAAGAACCCGAACTGCAATCCCTCACAAGAGTCTTAAGTATTATTCTAATAATCAATTCATTTGGCTTAATTCAAAGAACAATTCTTACAAAAAATATTGACTTTAAGCTTCAAACAAAAATAACAGTTATATCAGCAATTATTTCTGGTTCAGTTGCTATATATATGGCGCTTAACGATTTTGGCGTCTGGAGCCTGGTCTGGAAAAGTCTTATTGGATATTTTCTACAGACATTGTTACTGTGGGGTTTCAGCAAATGGCGTCCGCGTTTTATCTTCAGCATTCAATCTTTCCGGGAACTATTTGCATTCGGGTCTAAATTACTGGTTTCAGGATTGATTGATACAATTTACAGAAACATATACCCTTTAATAATCGGAAAATTCTTCTCAGCTGAGGAATTGGGATTTTACTCCCGGGCAGATCAGTTTAACAAGTTGCCCTCACAGAATATAACAGGAGCAGTTCAGCGGGTGAGTTATCCGAGTCTGAGCCTGGTGCAGGATGAACCTGATAAACTAAAATCCGGGTACAAAAAGATCATATCGTCAACAATGTTCATCACTTTCTTTATAATGTTAGGCATGGCAGCTGTTGCTAAAGCTATGATCCTTGTTCTTATTGGAGAAAAATGGTTGCCTGCAGTTCCGTATCTTCAGCTATTATGCCTTGGAGGTATGCTGTTTCCACTTCATGCAATTAATTTAAACATGCTTAAAGTTAAAGGCAGGTCTGATCTTTTCCTTCAATTAGAGATAATAAAAAAGCTTCTTGCCATTCCAGTAATTCTTGCCGGAATTTTTCTGGGTATTAATGCTATGCTTGCAGGAATGGCAGTTCTTTCTTTTGTTGCGTACTTTATAAATAGTTTTTATTCCGGAAAGTTGATTAATTATTCTGTCCGGGAACAAGTTAGCGATGTTTTACCAACTTTTCTCATCGCATTATTAGTATCATTTGCCGTTTATTCATTGACCTTTTTCCTGGATATCAGACAAATAACGATGCTGATAATTCAAATCACAACAGGGTTTTTATTAATGATCCTTTTTTCTGAAATAACCAGGTTGAAAAGTTACCTGGAAATAAAATCAATTTTGATGACAAAAATTCCGACACATAGAAAACGAAGCAATTGAACAATAATAAAAACAATCCGATTTTTGTTACCCAACCGGCTCTGCCCCCTTTGGAAGAGTATATCGAGCAACTCAAAAAGATCTGGGATAGTAAGATATTGACTAATAAGGGACCCTTTCATGAAGAATTTGAGCATGCACTCTCAGAGTACCTTGGTATAAAGTACATATCCGTTTTTTCAAATGGGACACTTGCACTTTTAACAGCACTTCAAACTTTAAGGATTACCGGTGAAGTGATTACCACTCCATTTAGCTTCGTTGCAACTACTCATGCTCTCTGGTGGAATAACATTAAACCTGTTTTTGCTGATATTGACAGCTCTTATTTCAATCTTGACCCTGCCAAAGTTGAGGCAGCAATTACACCCCGGACAACAGCTATCCTGCCGGTTCATGTGTATGGAAATCCTTGTAATGTTGATCAACTCAGGGCCATTGCAGATAAATATAACCTTAAAATAATCTATGACGCTGCTCACGCCTTTGGGGTGAAAATTAACAAAGAACCACTGGTAAATTTTGGTGACCTGTCAATACTTAGCTTCCATGCTACCAAAACATTTAATACATTCGAGGGAGGGGCCATTGTATGTCATGATGAACATACTAAACAAAGAATTGATCTCTTGAAAAATTTTGGATTTGCAGATGAAGTGACCGTAATTGAACCTGGAATTAACGCTAAAATGAACGAATTACAGGCAGCTTATGGACTATTACAATTGAAGTATATCGATACCTATATTGAAAGAAGAAAAACTGTCGCGCTACAGTATCGTGAATATTTGAATACTGTACCCGGTATTAGTTTTCTAAATGATATCAATGGTGTTCATCATAATTACACATACTTCCCAATTTTGGTTGATTCTGTTAAGTATGGAAAAATCCGTGATAATCTTTACAATTTACTTAAAGAACACAATATTTATGCCCGCAGGTATTTTTACCCGCTTATCAGCCATTTTCCTATATATAATAACCTGCCTTCCTCAAAAGCCGAAAATTTGGCTGTTGCAGAAAAAGTTTCCAGTGAGGTTATTTGTCTTCCATTAAGCACACATGTAACTGATGAACAGGTCGAACTTATTTGTAAAATAATCAAGGATCGTTAAAATTATGAACAACGGTACTTCATTCTATTCTGAGAAAGAATTAGCAAAAATTGGGTTTAAGTCATTAGGTTTTAATGTATTGATAAGTCGGTTTGCCCGATTTTACGGAGTTGAACAAATGGAAATAGGAAATAATATCAGGATCGATGACTTTTGTTTGCTTTCAGGATCAATACTATTGGGAAACCATATTCATATTTCCGCTTACAATGCTTTATATGGAAAGGCAGGAATAGAAATGATGGATTATTCAGGCCTTTCACCAAGGTGCACTATTTTTAGCGCGTCAGATGATTTTTCGGGTGAAGCAATGATTGGTCCTATGGTTGATTCACGGCTTAGAAATTTAATAGAAGGGAAAGTTATAATCCATAAATATTGCCAGCTGGGATCTAACTGTGTGGTTTTGCCAGGTGTTACAATATTTGAAGGTGTGACTGTGGGAGCTATGTCCCTTATAACAGAGAATCTGAATGAATGGAAAATTTATAAAGGCATCCCTGCCAGGTTTTTAAAAAACAGAAGTAAAAAATTGTTGGATTTCGGCCTTTAAGCATGATTCCGCAGACTCCATTGATAAGTGTTTGCATTATTACATTTAATCAGGAAAACTATATTTCGGGAGCTTTGGACAGTATATTAATGCAGAAGTGCAGTTATCCCTTTGAACTAATAATTGGAGAGGACTGCAGCACAGACAGGACACGGCAAATATGCGAGGACTATGCAAAGAAATACCATGAGATCAAATTACTGGATTCATCCGGAAACCTGGGAATGACCGCCAACTTTTACAGAACAATAAGTGCTGCAACAGGAAAATATATTGCACTTTGCGAGGGTGATGATTTCTGGACCGATCCTTTAAAACTGGAAAAGCAGGTGAGATTTCTGGTTCAACATCCTGAATATGGGATGATATGTACAGATTATGACACCATCAATATCCTGAATAATGAGACAAGGGTTGGTTTCTTAAAGACCATATACGGCATCCAGAAAGAATCTGATATACAATTAGAAGACTATATCTTTAAAAGGATCTATATCCGAACCCTGACAGCAGCTTTCTGCAGGGATATTCTCACAAATTATAATAATGAAATAGATGAAGCCGTTTCATTGAATCGTGCAGTCGGTGATCTTCCATTATGGTTATATATACTTACAAAATATAAAGTAAAGTATTGGCCTGTGAGCACCGCAACATACAGAATTTCTCCAGGAACAGCAAGCCGATTGACAGATCCGAACGCCAGATATGAGTTTGAATGCTCGATAATGGATATTATTGAGTTCTTTATAGAAAAAACAAAATTACCAGCAAGTTATTCACGAAAACTTAATATATACAGAAAGATTTATGAGCTGGAATATTACACTCGTAAAGGAATGCGCGGTAAAGCTATCAGGAAGTTTTTCCTTCTTTTATCTCAGGGAATTATCAGGAGGAAGTCTTTATCACTTTTTTGGTTAAATATAACCGGTAAAGAACTTCCATATTAATTGGGTATACTTAATTATAATCTGATGTCACATACTGAAAACATTGATAAAACTCATCAGATGAACATTTTAGCAATTGTGCCAGCCCGGTCCGGATCACAATCGATTCCCAATAAGAATATCCGGCCATTGCTCGGGAAACCTCTGATGGCCTATTCTATTGATCACGGGCTGAAGAGTAAATATATAAACCGCGTGGTTGTCAGCACTGATGATAAACATTATGCCAGCATAGCCAGGGAGTATGGTGCTGAAGTTCCATTTCTCAGGCCTTCGGAATTTTCAAAAAATAATTCTCCTGATATTGAGTTTTTTATCCACGCGCTTGATTGGTTTGAACATGATGAAAATTATATACCTGATATATGTGTTCATTTGCGGCCGACTCATCCAATCCGGAATGTGGAAGATATAGATAAAATGATTGAACTGCTTATAAATAATCCTGATGCTGATTCTGTCAGGTCCGTCATTGAAAATAAAACCATAATTCCTTATAAGATGTGGTTAATGGGTGAGGACTATTTTATGAAACCCCTCCTTCATCTTCCTGACATTAAAGAACCATATAACACCCCCAGACAAGCACTTCCGAGAACTTTCTTTCAGAATGCTTCTGTTGATGTGATCAGAACAAAATGTATCAGGGAGAAAAAATCTTTATCAGGGGATAATATCATGGGATATATTATGACTGAACAATTTGATATCGACTATGAAGAAGATTTCGGAAGGGTTGAAAGGCAGATGATGGCAGATCTTATAATAAAAGGTAATTTGCATGGCAAAATAATATGTTTTGATATTGACGGAGTAATCGCTTCTTTGACTCCGGACAACAATTATGCTCTGGCAATGCCAATCAGCAGGATTATCAGGCTTGTCAGAAATCTCTATAAAAAAGGGAACACTATTATTTTATATACGGCACGGGGAACTAAAACAGGAATTAACTGGAAGGAAATCACTGAAAGACAAATGGAACAGTGGGACGTCCCTTATCATGAATTGCATTTCGGCAAACCGGGTGCAGATATCTTTATCGATGACCGCGCATTTAATATTTTCGAATTAATAACCATAATTGAGACCAGCAATGATTGAATTTAATGACTTGTTCATATTTGAAATGGCTAATAATCACGAGGGAGATGTTAAGCATGGACTTTCGATTATTAAAGCAATGGGCAAAATTGCAAGGGAGAATAAGATCAAGGCGGCTGTCAAACTACAATATAGAAACTTAGATACTTTTATTCATCCTCAACAGTTAAAAAACAAGGATAATAAACATGTTAGCAGGTTCTTGTCTGCACGTTTGAGCAAGGATGAGTTCAAAGTACTGGTAGAAGCAACCAGGTCTGAGGGTATGTTGACTGTATGTACACCGTTTGATGAGAATTCAGTTGAACTTATTACAAAACATGGGATAGAAATAATTAAAATAGCCAGTGCATCTGCGGATGACTGGCCGTTGATCCAAAATATAGCAGCCACCGGCAAACCGGTTATTGCATCTACCGGAGGCCTGATGCTGAATGAGATTGATAATCTTTATTCTTATCTGACCCATCGTCTGAAACAGGTCGCCATTTTACATTGTCT
>JBGPAO010000237.1:0-5845 GCA_041480755.1 Bacteroidia bacterium | reverse complement strand
TGTCGAACTCGAGGTCGATCATGACGAAATTCGGATCATCGACCGAGCGCGAAACCTGATACCGACGCACACCCGAGCCTTTGCGATCGGCCGGGTCGGTGAATATTCAAAGCCTATTCAAACCGCATTTGGATGGCATATAATTAAACTCATTGAAAAAAAGGGAGTTGATGATTTTGAACGTATGAAACCGGACCTTGAAAACATGGTGTCAAAGTCCGACAGGAATACATACAGCAGAAAAGCAATGATCCAGAGGATCAAGAATCAATATAATTTTAAAGAATCACCCGGGAATCTTGACGTGTTTTATACGCTTGTTGACTCCACAATTTTCACCAAAGGATGGATTATACCAAACTATGATTGGGGTAACAGGGTTTTGTTCACTATCGGTGACAAAAATTACACCAGGGACAATTTTGCAGCATTCCTGAAAGACACCCAGGGGGGGAGACCAATGAATATCAGGGTTTATATTAATAACAAGTACAATGAATTTATGGATAAATCTATCCTGGAGTACGAGGAAGATCAGCTGCCGGCTAAATATCCTGATTTCCGTCATCTTGTGCAGGAATATCATGACGGCATCCTGTTGTTTGACCTGACTGACAGGATGGTATGGTCCAAAGCAGTGAAAGATTCGACAGGTCTTGAAGAATTTTATAATAAAAACAAGAAAAATTATATGTGGGAAAATGACAGGCTGGATGCGACTATCTATTCCTGCCTGAATGAAACCGTAGCTAAGAAAGCAAGGACTTTACTTGCCAAAAAGAGTAAAAAGACATTTTCCCCGGCACAACTTGTTGAATCTGTGATAAAGGCATTTAATGATAGTATATGTATTCAGTACAAAACCGGAATTTTTGAAAAGGGGGATGATGTGCTGGTTGATAAAATGGATTGGAACACAAGTATTTCAGAGAATATGGAAGATAATAGGAGGATTGTTTTTATCGTAAAAAATAAAATCCTGAAACCTGAACCAAGGAAGCTTGATGAAGCCAGGGGGCTTGTCACAGCCGATTACCAGACCTATCTTGAGAAACTTTGGATCCAGGAATTAAGGGATAAGTACAAAGTTGACGTGAACCGTGAACTACTTTCGAAAATCAAATAATATGGATAAAAAGTTTCGGGTTCCAGGTTCTAAGTTCCGGGTTCCGGGTTCTAAGTTCCGGGGTGTTTTGAACCCGGAAACATGAAGAGCAGATGAAAAAGTTTAATAATATCTATTGTATCTGGAAGGATCTCTTAACAGTGATCCTGGTTCTGGTCGTAGCTATAGGTTGTGACAGGTTTGAAGCACGTAAGACTGAAAAACCTCTGGCGCGGGTTGGTGAAGTATACTTATATCCGTCAGACGTTGCAGAAATATTTCCTGCAACACTTACCCGGAATGACAGTCTGCTGATACTGAATACCTATATCGATAAATGGATCAAGAAGCAACTGCTGCTTCAGAAAGCTGAACTGAACCTTACCGAAGAGCAGAAGGATGTTTCCAACCAGATAGATGAATATCGTTCTTCACTGCTGGTGTTCAAATATGAGCAGTCACTTATCCTTCAGAAATTTGATACTTCAATCAGTCAGGAAGAAATCGAGGCATATTATATTGAGAATCCGTCTAATTTCATTCTTGACAGGAATCTTGTCAGGGCGCTCTTCATCAAGCTGCCAAGAAATGCTCCAAATGTTGAGCAATTCAGGAGATTATACAGTTCTGAAAAGGAGGAAGATATACAACAGCTTGAGAACTATTGTTATCAGTATGCAACCAAATTTGATTTTTTTGGCGACACATGGATAAATTTCACACGTATCCAGGCGGAACTGCCTCAGACAATCTGGTCTCCCGAAAAATCCTTAAAATGGTACAAAAGAATTGAACAAAAAGATTCAACATATAACTATTTTGTTTACATACGTGATAAAAGGGTTGAAGGTGAAACTGCCCCTATTGATTATGTTTCAGATAACATTAAGAGCATAATATTGAATAAGCGCAAGGTTCAGTTTATTACTGACATGGAAAACGATATTTTCAATGATGCAATGTCGAAAGGAGAGTTTACGATTTATTAAGAAGCATGGAGCAGAAAGAAATGCCTTAAATTACAAATGCCTCAAGTGTCTTAAATTAAAACACGAAATAACCGGAACAACCGGAACAACAAAAACAATAGGAACAACAGAACTTTAGCCCAACAACAACACGACACTTATATAATCTTAGAACTAATGAAAATTAAATATTCCCTGTTCATTTTTATACTTTCTCTGAGTAATGTATTTCTTTCCACAGGGCAGCCCAGGATTCTTGATCGTGTTGTTGCAATTGTCGGGGACTATAAAATACTACAGTCGGATATTGAAAGTATGTACCTGCAGTACCAGGCAGAGAACATTTCTTATGAAGGTGACTTGAAGTGTGTTATTCTTGAGGATTACCTGGCTCAGAACCTCCTGCTGAATCAGGCAAAAATAGACAGTATCGTAGTATCTGAATCTCAGGTGGAAATGCAGCTTGATGCCCGGCTTGATTATTTTATCAACCAGATTGGATCACAGGAAAGGCTGGAACAGTATTTCAAGAAAACCATCCTTGAAATTAAGGAAGATTTTCGTGATATGATACGTGATCAGCTGATTACACAGGAAATGCGAAATACTATTACAGCTGATGTAACAGTCACTCCCTCAGAAGTCCGGCAGTTTTTCAACAAGATTCCTGAAGACAGTGTCCCATTTATTGATGCCAAAGTAGAGTTAAACCAGATAGTCCTTTATCCGCCATATTCAGAAGAAGCGACCCTGGAAGTCCGGCAGAGATTGCTTGATTTAAGAAAACGCATTACAGATGGAGAAAATTTTGCCACACTGGCAGTGTTGTATTCTGAACATCCTACTGCTCCAAAAGGAGGGGAAATGGGCTTTATGGGAAGGGCAGAGATGGATCCCGATTATGCAAAAGCTGCTTTCAGTCTTAAAAAAGGACAGGTCTCCAATATTGTTCAGACTGCAATGGGATTTCATATCATACAACTGATTGAAAGGCGTGATGAACGTGTCAACACAAGGCATATACTGTTAAAGCCAAAAGTTGATCTGGTTGGGATTCAGAAAACAATTTCAAGACTGGACAGTATTGCCAACCTTATCAGGAATGACAGTATGACCTTTGAAATGGCAGCAAGATATTTCTCACAGGATATAAAAACAAATGTCAATGGTGGACAAATGGTTAATCTTGCAGATAATTCCACTTTGTTTGAGCTTGATGAACTTCAGCCTGCTGAATATGAGGTACTTAGAAATATGAATGTCGGCGAAATAAGCCAGCCATTTGAAGCGCAGGATGAGAATGCAAAGGCCGTTTACAAAATAATGAAGATAAACAAAAGTACCAAGCCGCATAAAGCCAATATAAAGGAGGACTATATTCTTTTGCAGCAGTTGGCTCTTGCAGCAAAAAGTCAAGATGCATTAAAGGATTGGATTGATGAAAAGATCAGAACGACTTATATTCATATTGACGGATCCTTTAAGGGTTGTGAGTTTGCCAATCCGGCCTGGAAGCAGGAAACCTTTTAGTTCTCGGTTCTCGGTTCTCGGTTCTCGGTTGAACTTGTAGACGTCGATGTTTTTTTTGAATGATAACTCCAATAAAAAATAAAACCTCACTTAATTTCACCTTCCTGAGTCTCGTCATACTGATGACTTTATTCTTCTCTCCTGCTGTATCACAAAAAGTTACCAGGATTGAGATACTGAACAGCGACAGCATGGAGAAAGATGAAAAAACTGTTAATGCCATTAAGTATATCGGGCATGTTATTTTCAGACATGATGAGGCCGTGATGTATTGCGATAGTGCTTATTTCTTCACTGAAGAGAATTCAGTGACTGCCTATCACAACATCCATATAGAACAGGGGGATACACTGGATCTGTATGGTGATTTTCTTACTTATGACGGTAATAAGAAACTTGCACAAATAACAGAAAATGTAAAACTGATTGACAAAGAAACCATCCTTACCACAAATAACCTGGATTTTAATCTGCAGACCAATGTTGGGTATTATACTAATGGCGGAAGAATTAAGAACGGAGAGAATGACCTTGAAAGTGAAACAGGATTTTACTATTCAAAGTTGAAATTGTTTCACTTCAGGGATAGTGTTGTCATCCATAATCCTGAGTACACAATTTTTGCTGATACTTTAAAATATAATACGGTTTCTGAAATAGCATATTTTCTTGGACCTACCGAAATCATCAGTAAGGATAATTACATTTATTGTGAAAATGGATGGTACGATACTAAGAAGAATGTCGCACAGTTTAATGAAAACGCTTATCTTGCCTCCAGGGGACAGTATCTAAGAGGGGACAGTTTGTATTATGAACGCGAAACCGGTTTGGGTAAAGCATTTGACAATGTCGAGCTGTTCGATTCAACTCAGAATATAATTCTGAAAGGCAGGCATGCAATTTATACTGAGGACCCTGAATATGCCCTTCTTACTGACAGTGCACAGTTCATGCAATTTTCCGAGAACGATACACTGTATGTCCATGCTGATACGCTTGAATCAGTGCTTGATACTTCAGGACTTTACAAGATTCTGAAAGCATATTATAAAGTCAAGATATTCAGGGTGGATATCCAGGGGAAATGCGATTCCCTGGTTTACCTTGAGAGCGATTCAGTTTTTCAACTATTCAGGGAACCTGTATTATGGTCGGAAGAAAACCAGCTCACTGCTGACCAGATTAACCTGCACCTGGCTAATAAAAAACTTCATTTTATTGATTTGCTATCCTCATCTTTTATCATTTCCCGGGAGGATACTGTAAGATATGATCAGATCAGGGGGAAGAATATGAGAGGGTATTTTATTAACAATAAGCTTGTTCGCATTGAAGTTAAGGGGAATGGACAAACAATATACTATGCAAAGGATGGTGAAGATCTGATAGGGATAAACCGTGCAGAAAGCAGTGACCTGATAATCTATCTGAAAGAAAGTAAAATTGATCGTATAAATCTTGTCCTGGCTCCAAAAGCTACACTTTATCCGCCTGACGGGAAAGAAGAGATGGAAACAATTCTGAAGGGATTTAAATGGCTGGAAAAATACAGACCGCTTTCAAAGACAGATATTTTTGTATGGTAACGATAATTAATACTCATCCTCATTAAAGAAGAAGTCGTCCTTGCTGGGATAATCAGGCCAGATATCCTCAATGCTTTCGTATATCTCACCTTCATCTTCAATTTCCTGCAAGTTCTCAATGACTTCCATCGGAGCACCGGATCGTATGGCAAAATCAATTAGTTCATCTTTCGATGCCGGCCATGGCGCATCTTCAAGCTTTGATGCAAGTTCGAGTGTCCAATACATGCAATAACATTTATAAAAACCAGATTATTTTCTGAATATACGCCTGTAAATTACTATGGCTTATTTCAGTAAAAAATTAAATATCAACACTTTATACGCAACAGTCGACGTGTCAGTTTTTTGAAAAATTGTGCAAATATAAAAAAAAATAAAATCAGGGTAGTGGATTCCAGATTTTTTCTTCACAATTTAAATCCTTTGTCACTTTCCTGCCTAACATAAAGAGATAATCCGAGATTCTGTTCAATAGTTTCATTGATATCCCGATATCTTCTCTTTTCTCAATAACTGGAACCATGCGTCTTTCAGCTCTTCTGCTGATACTTCTTGCCAGATGACAATAAGACACTGTGGTATGTCCCCCGGGGATTATGAACGATTTTAAAGGAGGGACCGATTCCTGTATCCGGTCAATTTCCCTTTCT
>JBGPAO010000236.1:0-5854 GCA_041480755.1 Bacteroidia bacterium | reverse complement strand
TTCTCAAAATCAGAGTCGAATTCTGACAACGTTATGGATTTTTTCAATATATCTTTATCATGAAATTGAATACTGGCAGGCTGAAGTTGAATATTGCCTGTATCTTTGATCTCTTCATAAATATCAGGATTGTCCTTCAGGAATTCAAGAAACAAATCATGATCAGAATCTGTAAGTTTTCCTTCCAGATAGTCCAGAACATATGCTTCATAATTTTCCCTGCTAAACTTCATTTTCATTACAAAATATATTCAAGCTTCCCGATATAATTTTTCAGATACACTCTTCCGCGATATATATATACTTTGACCTGTGATTCGGTAAGTCCTGTTATTTCGCCTATTTCCTGGTATGAGTACCCTTCATAATCTCTCAAAAGGATAACAGAACGTTGTATTTCCGATAACCTGTCAAGCGCTTGATGCAAAATCTCCTGTAAATCATTGTATTGTTCAGAATGAATTAAATGATCAGTCACAGTATCACCCAGACTTTCTTTCCTTCTGTTCTTTCTTATATAATCAATCATTGTATGATATGCCGTGGTAAATAGATATGATTTCACACTTTCATAGGATACCTGGTCTATCTTTCTCCATAATTTCTCATAAGAATCCTGTACAATATCTCTTGCAGTATCTTTGTCCTTAATATTCCGGAGAATGAACCGGTATATTCCATCCGAATAGTAATCTACGCTTGTGTTGTATTCCTCAACTGTCATTCCTTGCTTCCCTTAATGTATATGACGAAGTTAACATTAAAAAGTTACAGGAGATTTACTGCAGCCGATCTGGTTCATTACCTTCTATTTTTTCTATATTTGAAATTCGATTTTTTATTTATTTGATAGTCATTCTTAATGAGCAAGTTAGGTATATTTCAATTTATTCTGATTTTTGTGATTGCTTCGGATTTATCGGCAAATGATCCTCCTATATTTAACTATATAAACAATAATGATATACCGGCAATTTCCGAATTCGTCAGGAATAATGATATAAATGGAATTTATGGTTCAGATAGCATAACTTTACTTGTTTACTCAGTTCAATCCGGATCAAATAAAGTATTCGGGTTTTTATTAACAGAAGGAGCAGATCCAAATAGATTCGTTAAAGGAAGAAGCCCCCTGATGTATTCTATACTTGAGGGATCCAGAAATAAAATCAATAGTTTGCTTGATTATCACGCTAATATTAATGATTTTGATATTGAGGGAAATCATTCTCTTATTTACGCAGCAATCCATGGAGATGTTGGTATAATCAAGATCCTTCTCAGACATGGAGCATATCTGAATCTTATCAATAAGGAACATCTTACAGCGTATGATTTTGCAGTTAAATCAAACAATGCAGAAGCAGCTAAATACCTTAAATTCAGATATGAAAAAAACCTGCCTGAAGTTATGGATGGTCCATATGTTGAATGGAATAATAACAGAAACTTAACTGCATATTACCTCCATCACGATTCGGTCCAAAATTTCAGTAAAAAGATCACCAGATCATTTAAAACAAATTCCGATACTTTTTTGATGGGTGGTTTTTTCAGGGATAATAAAAAGTATTTATTACTGAAAGAATCGCAGATTCAACCATGTGAATTTAATAATGTAAACAGAATTTTAATTATCGGGGATATACACGGAGGATATGACAGCCTCGTCAAATTACTGATAAACAACAACATCATTGATTCAGATCTGAATTGGAAATGGGATAATGGGCATCTTGTTTTTCTCGGGGACATTTTTGACAGGGGTGATAAAGTAACTGAAACTGTATGGCTTATTTATAAGCTTGATCATCAGGCTGTAACTCATGGCGGGGCTGTTCATCTGTTATTTGGTAATCATGAAATTCTGGTTCTCCTGAAAGACCAGACTTATATCACTGATAAATATTATTACCTGTGCAAGAAGCTGAACCTTACTTATGGATATCTGTTCAGTAAAAAAACTGTTCTCGGCCAGTGGTTAAGGTCGAAGAATGCTGTAATTAAGATTGATGACAAATTATTTGTACATGCAGGTATTTCTCCTGAAATTGTTGAAGCCGGCCTCAGTATTAATGAGATTAATGAAATGGTGCGGTTTTTTATTAACCATCCTGAAAGGAACAGGAAATATAATCTGTACACCAAAGAACTTCTATTGGGTGAAAATGGTCCATTCTGGTACAGGGGTTATGTAGAAGACAACTATAAATATAAACATATCAGCAAAATTGATCTTGAAAAGATTCTGGACTATTATAATGTCTCTAAAATATTTTCAGGACATACTAATGTTGAAAATATTTCAGGGTTTATGGATAATAAAGTCTTTATTTTGGATGTTCCATTTTACACTTTTACCACATCAATTAAAGCTCTTTTATTTGAAGGTGATACTTTATTCCTGCTCACTTCAAATGGAATAAAAACAAAATTTTAATGAAAAAACAGCCCACCATTAATGAATTACTTTCCAGATTACAGGAGCTGGAAGAGCAGATCTCGATACTTCAGCATACAGGTGATTCCGAGGGATATTTGCAGGCTCTGTTCCGCGAACTTAAAAAGAATGTACTTGCTCCCGAAACCATGCTTCAGATGGTAATTGATCACATTCCTCAAAGGATCTTCTGGAAAGACAATAATTTTAAGTATCTGGGGTGTAATAAACCTTTTGCATTAGATGCCGGACTAAATGAGCCTTTAGAAATTATTGGGATGGATGATTTTGAACTTTCTTGGAAAAAAACTGCCCATCTGTACCGTGCTGATGACACATTTGTGATGCAAACCAAACAATCCAAATTAAAATACCAGGAACCCGAGGATAAGCCGGATGGAAGTATTATGTGGTTGGAAACCAACAAATTACCCCTGTTTGATAATAATGGAAATGTAATCGGACTTCTGGGAACTTATGAAGATATTACAGAAAGTAAGCTCTCTGAACAAAAAATCAGGAAACAATCAGAAGAAATTCAACAAAAGAACCGCGAACTAAGAAAGCACATCACAGAACTCAAAAAAGCCACATCTTTAATAATCCAGAGTCAGAAAAAACTCAATAAAGCCCAGGAAATCTCTAATTCAGGGAGTTGGTCCTGGGATCCTGAAACAAATATGATTGAATTATCTGAAAATGGACGTCGGTTACTGGGTATGGATAAAAGCTATTTCAAACTTGAAATTGAAAAACTCAGATCATTTATACATCCGGAAGATTTAAAAGAATTTATTTCCAGGATTAAAAAATCTCTTGAAGATGATGTTCCATTTGACTTTGAAGGCCGAATAATAAAACCTGATAAGAGCCAATGGTATGCCCATGCAGTTGGAAGTCTGCTTAGAGATATGAAGGGTGAACTTAAAACATTTGAAGGTCAGTTCAGTGATATTACATTCAGGAAACAATTTGAAATGGAGCTTATAGAAGCAAAAGAGAAAGCTGAAGAATCTGACCGGTTGAAATCAGCTTTCCTGGCAAATATGTCTCATGAAATCCGGACTCCTATGAATGCTATCATCGGATTTACTCAGCTCCTTGCTGATCCTAATATTTCCGGCAATAAAAAGGAAGAATTCATAAGGATTATTACTCACAATGGTCAGACCCTTATAGGATTAATTGATGATATTATTGATATTGCCAGAATTGAGGCCGGGCATCTGACTATCAATAATACGGAATGTCATCTGAATGTTTTATTACCTGAGCTTCAGAAACAATACCTGGAGATAGTTCAAACGATAGGTAAGAAAAATATTGACATTATACTGGATATCCCTTCAGAGAAGATTATATGTTATACTGATTCTTTCAGACTCCGGCAGGTTCTTTCAAACCTTATTGACAATGCTGTTAAGTTTACCAGCGAAGGATATATTGAAATTGGACTAAGAAGAACTGATGATAATAAACTGCTGTTTTATGTAAGGGATACAGGCATCGGTATACCTGCAGATAAAGTTGCCTTAATTTTTGACAGATTCATGCAGATTGAAGAAGCTGATACGAGATCATATGGTGGAACGGGTCTTGGATTAACAATATCACAAAATCTTGTCCGCATGCTGAAAGGGGAAATAAAAGTCGATTCAAAACCGGGAGAAGGATCAACTTTCTATTTCACACTTCCCCTGCCTATTCTTGAAATTAATCAGCCCGAATCACTTCAGAAAGAAAAATTACAAGATTACAATAATCTATGGAAAGACAAGGTTTTCCTGGTAGCTGAAGATGATAAATACAATTCCAGGATCATAGAAGAATTGCTCAGAAACACAGGCGTTGCAATTGTTCATGCATGGAACGGTAAAGAGGTTCTGGAAAAAATAAGATCGGACGTCAGATTTGATCTTGTACTCATGGATATCAGGATGCCCGTAATGAATGGATTGGTTGCAGCTCAGGAAATAAGGAAATCCTTCCCTGATATCATAATCATTGCCCAGACTGCTTATGCAAATGAAGAGGATAAGCACCTGTGTATTGAAGCAGGATGTAATGATTATGTCTCGAAACCTATCGATAAGAAACAACTTTTTAACACTATTCAGAAATATATTATATGAGAGCAGTGGTTCAGAGAGTTACAGAAGCTTCTGTTTCTATAAACAATAACAGGACTGATCAGATTGGCAAAGGATTTCTTGTATTTCTTGGCATAGAAGATATTGATGGGGATGAAGATATTGAATGGCTCAGCGGTAAGATTTCAAGATTAAGGATATTTGATGATAATTCCGGAGTAATGAATCTCTCATTACAGGAAATCGGCGGACAGGTTCTTGTAATAAGTCAGTTTACCCTTCATGCAAGTACGAGGAAAGGGAACAGACCATCATACATACGTGCAGCAAAGCCTGAAGTTGCTATCCCCATTTATGATAAATTTATTAAGCAATTATCACTTGATCTGGGTGACAAAATCCATACCGGAGAATTCGGCGCATATATGCAGGTTCATCTTATAAATGACGGCCCTGTAACAATAATTATTGATACGAAAAATAAAGAATAGCATCTTTTATAATTAATCTGTATCAAGTTCCCTGTCAGGGGCAGGTTCTGAACCAGACGGCCATTTCACTCTCCCCCCTGTGTGCCCATGCATAATAAGGGATTGCAGTGAATTCCTTTTCAATATAACTGCCGTTTCGAACTGAGAGCAAATACGCTTTGCCTTTTATAACTGTAATACCTTTGAGAAGCTCCGGCATTCTTTCGGTTGACCATTCAGAATTATCTGAGATACAAAGATCCAACACGTTGGCATCATTATCTATACTTTCCGCGCAGTATACTACTGGTCCCCTTTCAATGGCCATTTTCCCGGAATCGGCTTTTACATTTTCATTAGTTACAACCAGTTTAACAGGCATATCTATATTTATTTCAATCCTGTCTCCTTTCTTCCATTTTCTGTCCAGTATTATATAATCTGAATAATTATCAGCCGGAATAATTTGTTTGTTCACTTTCAGCATAATCTGACTCCCTGTTCCACCTGAATAGGTGTAAAGATTTCCCGGAATAGGTTTATTCCTGGCCCAGCCAGGAATACGGATTTTTAATATAAATGATACTGACTTCTCAGGATCAACTGCTATCCTGATATTTCCATCCCATGGATATTGGGTTTCCTGCCTGATCTTTATTTGTCTGCCTTTGATGTTTGTAACTGCCTCGCTGCCAACAAAGAGGTTTATAAATAATGTATCTTCTCTGGATGCATATATATATCCCGGAACGGAAGGGATGAACCTTGTAATATTAGATGGACAGCAGGAACATGGAAACCATGGATTTCTTTTAGTGCCTTTAGATTCCAGAACGTTTGGATAGAAAAAACCA
>JBGPAO010000235.1:0-5870 GCA_041480755.1 Bacteroidia bacterium | reverse complement strand
GGAATTCCCTTTCCTGTATCATGTATGTCCAGGAAACAAACCCTGGTATTTTCTTTAATACTGACCTGAACCGTCCCGCTTCCTTCCATTGCATCAACTGAATTTTTACATAAATTCTCAATAACCCATTCAAAAAGAGAGTTGCACAAGGGAATCATTAAAGTTTCTTTTTCAGATATCAATTGATATTTTATCTGTCCGGGTGTTCTTGTTTTCAAATATTCAATTGTATCCTGAATTATCCGGATCAGGTTTTCATTTTTCAGAACGGGCTTAGATCCTATTTTAGAAAATCTTTCCGTTATTTTTTCCAGGCGGTTAACATCTTTTTCGAGCTCAGTCATCATTTCATTATCAGGATATTTCTCTTTCGCCAATTCAGTCCATGCCATAAGTGCCGAAGTCGGGGTACCCAGCTGATGTGCTGTTTCCTTTGATAATCCAACCCATACCTGGTTCTGTTCTGATTTTCTGGATTCGCTGAATGCAAAATATGATACTAGTACAAACAACAGAATTACAGCAAGTTGAAAATAAGGATAATACGCAAGCTTGGTTAATAAAATAGAATTTCTATAATAAATATAATTCTTGAAATCTCCTCCCAGATCCATAAGTATGGGTTCATTTTCAGATTTCATTTTTTCCAGTTGTTTAACCATGTATTCCGGATTTTCTGATTTCAGGGAATCCAGATTTCTTGCAGAAATAATCCTGTCATTCTGGTCAACCCACATGACGGGAATGGTTTCATTGTTAGTGATGACTTCCAGCAAAAATCCATCATCCTGATTATTTATTGTTACATCTGCCAGTCTTTTTGTAGCTTCTGCCCACAGTTTCACTTTTTTCTCCTCTTCAACTGCAAGCGATCTGACGAGCCTGTTTGTATACCACAATGATCCTATTCCAATCAGAATGGCGAAGATGAATAACAATAACTTCCATTGTTGTTTTCTGTAATAGATATCCATGTTATTTGAAGATTTTATTTTCAATATCCTCCTGATTTGTCGAATCTGATTCTTCTTCTTCATCCCATTCAATAACGAACTTCTCTGACTTTTCTTTTTCTACCTGCCTTACAGAATCCGGTTTTTCTTTATCGGATTCTTCCCAGTTAATGAAGAACTCACGTTTCTTCTCTTCAGCCGGTTTGGCCGGTAAAGTATCCTTACCGAAAAAACCGAATTCTTCTTTTAATATGGTTTTCAATTCTATCTTTTCATCTGACAACCTGGTTTTCAGCGCTCCAACAGCCCCTTTTCTGTCATAGTTTATATGATAATCATCCGGAGTGCCATCAATTTTCAGATAAATTTTTGTCCTATTAAGTCCATCATCAGTAATAATGTGTTCCTCAAATTCAGGCTCTATCCTGTGGGATTTGCTTAATACTAAATCCGATAGCTCAACATTTACTTTATAATTAAACTGATTATCAAACCTGTGCACACCTGAGCCAGAAATATTTAGGGCAGAAGAATAAATATCCATCTGGGGAATCATTACTTCTCTGTTTCTGATAAAAACCTGATTCTCCAGTGTAGAGAATTTTATATCCTTGAGCTCTTCAACTTCAATAAAATTTGATAATCCAAGCATAGGTTCAAAATTGATCAGTTCCCCGTTAATGATCTTAATATCCGTTTCAGCCAGGATACTTTCCTCTCTGACTTTTAAATACGGATCAAAAAGTGAATAATAATCAACCTCTCCGCTTAACTGTCCTTTTAGGTGCTTATCCTGAATGTATGTCTGACCGAAATTATTAAAACAATAAAACAGATTTTTTATATCAATATGTTCCAAATTTGAATTTATTCGGACTGAAAAATCCATATCATCCTTTTGTTCAATAAATCCATCACCTTTAATATCTCCGCCCATTGTGGAAAATTCGCTGTTGAACAGTAAAGATCCCGGTTCATATTTCAGATCCCCAAGCATGTTAGTTGCAGAGAATTTGTCATAAGTAAACTTGTCAAACCAGAATTTACTTTTAAGATAAAATTTGGCAGGCAGAATATAAATGTCAGAATCATTGGCTGCTTCGTCCTTGTTTTCTCTGTGCAGTAGACTGTCAGCCATCAGGTTTCCGGAGTAAATATTCAAATCCATCCAAAGTTTTGAATTCTCTGTCAGCAAGTATTCCCTGAAATTATCAACTCTTCCTTTAACACTTATTTCATTCCCTGAAATAACCAGGCTTAAATCATTTAAAAACAGATAATTGCCGAGTTCGATGTTGCCATTTAAATGTTCTATTGAAATGTTTTTATCACTCCATCCAAGCTTGATATCATATAGTCCGACCTTGCCATCGAGTTCCCAGTTCAGGATATCATTATTGCTGATTTTAAATAATCCCTCCTGTGTCCCCGCAATTTTTGTATTAATTGAAATTTTTCCTGAATGCCAGGCCAGATTTTGTGATTTAATAAACGGCAACAAATCCTGTATATTCAATTCTGCAATTAGCTCATAATTGACACTCGGATGAGTAATATTCAGTATATTAAAATTTCCTGAACATTTCGAATCTCCAAAATTTACAGAGACATTTTTAAACTTAATTATTGTTGTTTCCGGAATATTTTGTGTGCCATTTGAAAAGGAACCTTCCAGATTTATATTTTCAAATTTCTTCTTTGATAAATTCGTGCTTATCCAACCTTCTTTAACTGAAAATTCTGCTTTAATATCAGGAACACTGGTATCACCGTAAGGACCTTTTATTTCAGCACTCAATGTCAACTTTCCTTTAACTTTTATTTCTGATCTGTATTTTGCAGGTATCATAAAGGCAATACTTTTATACAGATCTTCAAGATTTAAATCCTTTCCTGACACATCAAGATCAAGATTAAGCATTTCTTCATTTATGATATTTCCATCGATAATGAAACTCAATCCTTCAATCAGTAAGTTGCTCTTAATAATGTTGAAATTATTGCCGGCGACATTAATTTTCGATTTAACAGAAAATTCCTTGTCGGATAAATAGTCAATATCATTTGAGTTATATTTATTTACTCTCCCATCCAATGTAAAATCAAGAATATATCTGTCTGAACTTAAATCACCATTCAGGACCAATTTGCTTATCTCACCTGTTAATCTGGTTTTCTTAGCAAGATTATAACTTAAGAAATTTATTCCTGATATTTTAACTTGCTGAAGATTAACATTAAAATTGGACTTATTTTCAGTGTCAGTTTTCTTCCAGAACTCGTAATTATTGTTGCCTTCACGGTCTGTATAAATATTTAATTTACCTCTATTTACCTGTACTTCCTGAATTATATACTGATTTTTTAAAAGGTGTAAAAGGCTCAGCTGAAGGTAAATTTCTTCTGCAAACAAAAGGGTATCAGTATTTAATAAATAAAATTGATCAGCCTTATAATCGGTCCTGACAGAATGTACATATGCATTCCTGAATCTTATTGATGCATTCGGAAATTTTCTGAGTATAGTGAAATCTATTTTTTCAGCTTTTACTGGAGTCCGGATTTGTTTGTTTAATTCATTAATAGCATATCCCGCAATCCGATCCTCAAAATACCAGGAAAGAATAAGTATTGAAATAATTAGCGCCAGAAGAATGGTTAAGAAACCTATTAAAACTTTAATAATAACTTTCAACTTCTTTCAATTAATAGTTAAATCAATTTCACCGAATTTTGCCCCGGCACTCCAGCCGATATATGGGGTTCCGGTCATAACTTTTTTACGAACAGGTTCAATCAGATTATTACTCTGTATTAACTGAAGTAACCTGAAAGTATTGCCTCCGCCTACTATAATTACATCTGAAACCTCAACTGCCTCAACCGGATCTGAATAATAATCTCATCTGGCTTAATAAATAATTCGCCAAAATTAACAAATCATGCAGATAATACCTCGAACAGATATTTACAACAGTTCAGTTATTGAAGTTAATTCGTAGAAGGGATATAAATAAAAAAGAGGCCGCCCGGCAGACACCTCTTTGATTATCAAAACACCAGCAATGTTAATAAGAAATGACAGAATTTGGATTGGCCAGGCAGCCTTTGATATTTATGTCTGAAATATTCTTATCTGAAAGAACAAAGTATTAACCCCACGTTAATGGGATGGATCTCAGGACCGCTATTTTTAGTAAATAATGGCATCATTCCATAATTAGCATATAATTTAACGAAATTATATCCTGCCCTTACTGTGAAAGCATATCTTAACGGAGATAAATTGAAGTCATCCCTGACTCTATCTCTTTCTTTTTCATTTTCGTAAAAATATTTGGTTTTTGTGCCTGACCACAATTTAAGGCCTCCAATCACACCAAAAGATATAAAGCCTTTCTTATCATGTCCAAACTGAAATTCAAGCAACAATGGTAAAGTCAGATAAGTTGTGTTCAGTTTCGATTTTATATATGTTATGTCAGCCGGGGGATAAATGGGCCCGATATTACCTGCAGAATCCTTTCCAATGCTGATGTTTTTGTCGAAATTATAATTGTTCCATTCAAATCCAAGCCCCGTAAGCCATCCAATACATGATGACATAGGAAGACTATATTGCATGAAATTTATGTTGGCATTCCATGATTTTCCTGTATTCAGATCCAGATAGTTTGTCTCGGGTTTAGTCCCGGCAAAACTGAAATCCGGATTCAAAAAATCATTAAGACCTAATTCCAATCCAGCCCAATGGCCCTTGAATTCTTTTTCCTTTTTAGCCCAACCATGCTTTTCGAAATCATCCATTTTGATAATTTCGATATTTGTACCTTCTTCCGTGTCTGTTATCCGTACAGCTTTATTCCCAACTTTAATCTTCACTGTATCTTCATCTTCATTAACATTAACGACCACGTCATCCTCAAGAACCCGGACATCAGTGTTTTCATCATTTTCAGTGACAGTTACAATGTTTTTTTTACCAACATTAACAGTTGTTGTATCCGGTTCCTGGGCAAGAACAATCTGATATACCATTACGGTCAATAATAATAAAGCAGCTTTTTTCATATTAATAAATTTTATGATTTTAATTTGTTTTGATAATAGGACGGTAAGCCTGCAAAAAAAGTTACTGAGGTTGCTTATTTTTTATTGGAATTGAGAATCCAAGCAATGGAGTTTCTAAAGAGACCCGTTTTAATTTACCATTTTCGTTAGTCTCCCTGTTCAGGGTATACCCGCCATCAGTAATTCGGTTAAGCTCTTCAAAGCCGCTTGAAGCCAGATCCCAGAAAGTGATTTTTGTCTGCTTATCTAATCCATCTCCAGGGAAAAGATTTGTTAATATCTGATTGCTGGCAAATTCTTTCAGTGTCTGGTATGATTCAAAATTCCGGGTTGGTTCTGATCCGGTCTTTTTCAACTTATTATAATCAACTGACTTATAATTTTCAAGTTTAGCAAGCATTGAGGATACCGGTTCAATTATTATCTTTTCCCTTCCGGCATTATTATTATCTGCCCAATTATTATCATTTAGTCCGAAATTCCGGTTTGAGTCTTCTTGCAATTCTTTTGATTTACCTTTCGCCGATTCTGATTCAATTAATTGATTATTTGCGAATTGTGCATCAGTAGATTTCTGCTCAGGTTCATCTTTACTTATTTTAGTATCTGTAATTGTTTTAGTCCCGGTATCGGTTTTCTCTGAAATCATATCACGCTTTAAAACGTCAGTGTATCTGATAAAAAGTATTAAAAAAACTACGACTGCAGCCGCTGAAATGACTGAAACCAATCTGATCCGTTTCTGATTAATTGAAAATCTTTTTAATCTTGATTTAGGACTGAATATAATATTCATGTCCGGTTTCAGGTAAGACTTTCTGAACAATTCAAATTCATATAATTTGT
>JBGPAO010000234.1:0-5880 GCA_041480755.1 Bacteroidia bacterium | reverse complement strand
TCGAGTCCAGCCTGAGGAGCATAAAAGGGCCGATCGGTTAAATTCCGGTCGGCCTTTTTAACAATTTCTTAATCTTATTGGAGGCCATACTTTCGGAATAAATTCTACCTTTGGGGCTTCATAATTACGAATAAAAGGATTGAATGGACCCAATAAATTTGAAGAACCTTCATGATTTGTTTGTTTACAGCACAGAGCATTTTAGTACCAATAAAGCATTTTATACCCTTAGCGGCGAAGGCTATAAGTACAATGAGTTTAGGGAAAAGACGGAACACGTCGCAAACCTGATCCATTATTGCGGTTTGACCCCGGGAGACAAGATTGCTATTTTATCTCAAAGTATTTCAAACTGGCCGGTGGCTTTTTTCAGCATTACTGCCTTTGACAAAGTGGCCGTTCCATTGCTGCCATTGAAGTATTTTCCGGCCAATTCGAAAAAACACCTACTCTCAAGATCAAACGGTACTTGTATAAGTAGCTCCTGGAAACAAATAGTAAGCCCTCAGGTTGCAACCTTAAACATACATGGGAGAGAAATCTATTTAAACAATCCGTGAAGTTCCGCATTGATCTTATCAATGACCACGCTCAGATCTTCCGCACTATCAGGGAAATTATAATTATCTGCATCTACAATCAGCATTTTGCTCAGCTTGTAAGATTCCACCCACGCTTCATATCTTTCATTAAGGCGCTTAAGGTAATCCAGCCGGATGCTGCTTTCATATTTTCTTCCGCGATTCTGAATTTGATTGACCAATGTCGGTATAGATGCACGTAAATAAATTATCAGGTTCGGTGGATCAATAAGGGAACTGATCATGTTAAAAAGGGTAAAATAATTCTCAAAGTCCCTTGTGGACATCAATCCCATCGAATGCAGGTTTGGCGCAAAAATATAAGCATCTTCATAAATAGTCCTGTCCTGGATCACATCCTTTCCTGATTTCTGAATATCAAGGATCTGGTTAAACCGGCTGTTCAGGAAATAAATCTGAAGGTTGAAAGACCATCTCTGCATGTCCTGGTAAAAATCATTGAGATATGGATTTTCGTCCACATCCTCATAATGGGGCTCCCATTTATAATGCCGCGACAATAATGAAGTTAAAGTTGTTTTTCCTGAGCCTATATTTCCTGCAACTGCAATATGCATATAAAGTTTGTTTAAAGGGTGATCACTAATTTACAAAAATATTCATTGCGAGGAAGACTTATAAATGAAAACACCTTCTTTTTTCTGGATATAGATATATTCAGCCCGTATAGACACTGCGGTCAGGGAAGCTGTGTCGGGCAATATTAATTTCTCTTCCCTGAAAGTTTCAAGATCATACCTGTTAAATGATCCATTCTTAAGATAATAAATGCTTTCATCTGTTACCTGGAATAAATTATCAGGGAATACAGGCAATGTTCTGCTATAGGTTGCAAACTGATCAAACGTAAAAATGCCGGCTCCCGGAAAATAAAGATATACCATACGATTTTTCTCAGTGATGGATGAAGGTTTCATTTCGCCGATCAGAGTATTAAGACTGATGCTTTCATAGATTTTTTTGAGATTTTTATCGAAATACTGCAGCTGGTTGTTAAGTTGATCGAAAACCCAGAAACCACCAAGGTTAGAAGAACATATAAGTACTGCCTGGTCAATACCAAGATCATCAAGTCTGACGGAACTTCTAAGTTCCTGTAAAAAATTATCAAGCCAGATGGCCTGGTTGAATTCTCTGAAGTAAAGCAAAATTCTCAAAGGATCGGAGACATCGGCAAATGAAATATTGCCAAGATAAGCGTTAGAATAATCACCAATTTTTACAAGATTGGCGTCATATTTCCTTATGTTCTGGCCACAAATTATATAAATATTCCCAAGTGGATCTACACTAAACCGGTTGCAATCTGTATCAAGTTTGCCCAACAATTGAAATTCCGTCTGGGCATCTGCCGGTACAACAAAAAAAATAAATACATAGAAAATAAACTGCAGGAACTTCATTTTCAAATATTCAGAATCTCCTCAATATATTTACGATCATTTGAAAGCCGGGGTACTTTGTTTTGTCCGCCTAACTTTCCCTTACTGCTAAGCCATTTATAAAACGAACCTTTTTCAGTTTTCCGTATAACTGGCATTACAAGAGTGATATTTTTATAGCGTTTAGCTTCATAATCCGAATTCAGGGAGCAGAGAGCATTATCCAGCACTGCAGTAAAATATTCCAAGTCATCCGGTTCTTTTTCAAACTCAATGACCCATTCATGAGAACC
Organism: Bacteroidia bacterium; assembly: GCA_041480755.1. Classification (GTDB taxonomy): domain Bacteria; phylum Bacteroidota; class Bacteroidia; order Bacteroidales; family SM23-62; genus LJUQ01. The sequence goes on along the minus strand of JBGPAO010000234.1, from coordinate 3,603 downwards.
TTTTGTATTATGTGTCATAAATACAGGTGCTGCCGTATATTCATTTATGGTTGAATTAGTTTTCTCGCATGCAATCTGAAGCGCCTTTTCAGCATTATCAATAATAATTTCCTCGCCGAACGCATTTATAAAATGTTTAGTCCTTCCTGAAATTTTAATTTTATGTGGATACAGAGATGTAAATATTACGGTGTCTCCTATTAAATAGCGCCACAGGCCCCCGTTAGTCGTTATTAACATGGCATAATTTACATCTGGTTTGACATCAGCAATGGTATATGCCTTTGGTTCCGGCGAATCAATATCTGAAACAGGAATAAATTCATAAAAGACACCATAGTCCATCATCAGGAGCATATCATCTCTTGAGGGATCATCCTGAAGCGCAAAGAATCCTTCTGAAGCATTGTAGGTTTCCATGTAGTTCATCGATTCTGAAGGTATAACCTTTTTAAAATGCTCGCGATAGGGAGTGAAACTTACTCCGCCATGAGTGAATAATTCAAGATTCGGCCATATTTCCAGAAGATTATTTTTGCCTGTATACTCAAGTATATGGTTAATCAGAACCAGATTCCAGGAAGGAACACCGGCAATATTAGTGACATTATCGTGGATTGTTTCTTTAGTGATCAGGTCCAGTTTTTCTTCCCATTCATCCAGGAGTGCAATTTCCTGGCTTGGCGTTCTGATAAGATGTGCCCAGAAAGGCAGGTTTTCAATCAGGATTGCAGAAAGATCACCATAGTAAGATTGATTACTGTAACTGCTGATCTTGTGGCTTCCTCCCAGGGTTAATGCTTTGCCGGTAAGCACTTTAGAATTTGGATGATTCCTGGTATATATCGCGATTATATCCTTACCTCCACGGAAATGACATTCTTCGAGGGATTCTATGCTCACAGGAATGAATTTGCTTTTATCACTCGTAGTCCCGGAAGATTTTGCAAACCATTTTATTTCACTTGGCCAGAGAAGATTTTGTTCTCCTCCCATTATTCTTGAAACATAATGTTTCAGTTCATCATATGAATGAACCGGGACCTGTCTCTGAAACTGATCGATAGATTTAATGCTGTTAAAGCCAAGCTCTTTGCCGATTGTTGTATTGGCAGCCTTTTCAATTAATCTGAACAAAGTCTCTTTCTGAACATCAAAGGGATACTTCATAAAGAGGTCAATCTGGTGCAACCTTTTGATATTAAGCCAGGAAACTATGGAATTTATAATCGGCATATAATCAAGCTATTTTCAACTGTCTTGTTTTGCTATTCACCGCTCACAGTTCACAGTTCACTGATCATGCTTCACGCTTCACGTCTCACGACTCACGCTTCACCCTTCACGCTTCACGCTATATTATAAGCATCGCATCCCCGTAAGTTCCGAACCTGTATTTTTCTTTTATTGCCAGTTTATAGCTTTCGAGCAGGAATTTATAACCGGCAAAAGCGGCGACCATCATTAGAAGTGTTGAGAGAGGGAGATGAAAATTAGAAATCATCATGTCAGGGATTTTGAAATCATAGGGCGGAAAAATAAATTTATTCGTCCACCCATCGAATGCTTTCAGGTATCCGGTCGTAGAAACAGAACTTTCAAGAGTCCTGGTGACGGTAGTTCCAACAGCACAAATTTTATTTTTATGGTCTTTTGCTGCATTGACAATTCTCACAGCTTCTTCATCAATGATAATCCTTTCTGAATCCATTTTATGTTTGGTAAGATCCTCCACATCAACAGTACGGAAGTTACCTAAACCGACATGTAATGTTATAAAGGCAAATTCACAGCCTTTGATTTCCAGCCTTTTCATTAATTGTTTACTGAAGTGCATGCCAGCGGTTGGTGCAGCTACTGCACCTTCGTGCTGGGCATAAACAGTCTGATATCTTTCCTTGTCTTCCGGCTCAACACTTCTTTTTATAAATTTCGGAAGTGGGGTTTCCCCGAGGCTGTAAAGGGTTTTCTTAAAATCATCATAATCTCCGTCATATAAGAAGCGAAGTGTCCTGCCACGGGAAGTGGTATTATCAATTACCTCAGCTACCAGCAGATCATCTTCGCCGAAATATAATTTATTGCCGATCCTTATCTTCCTTGCAGGATCTACAAGAACATCCCACAGCCGCTGCTCCCTGTTCAACTCCCTGAGAAGGAATACTTCAATCTCAGCGCCGGTCTTCTCTTTATTACCATACAGCCGTGCAGGAAATACCTTTGTATTATTAAATACAAGTACATCTTTATCATCAAAATAATCAAGGATATCCTTAAAAATTATATGTTCGATTTCTTCAGTACCCCTGTGAAGAACCATTAATCTTGATTCATCTCTGTTTTCAGAGGGATATTTTGCGATCAGATCTTCCGGCAAATGATATTTAAACTGCGATAACTTCATAAGCTGATTTTTTAAAACTTGATTTTAGCAGTTGCCTTTATACGGGAGAAAAATCAATAGGTTACATAAATTTTATTTTTTCTTCAAATTTTTTCATTGTCAAGGCATCGGTAATCTTATAATCTCCTATTGAAATCCTCTTTAATGCAATCAGATGTGCCCCGCTTTTGAGTGCTTTTCCAAAATCTCTTGCCAGAGCCCTGATATATATTCCTTTTCCACACTTGATCCTTAGTACGACAACAGGTTTATTATATTCGATTAGTTCTATCTCTTTGATAAATACTTCATTGGCTTGAAGCACAATTTCTTTGCCTTTTCTGGCAAAGTCATAGGCTCGCTTTCCCTTGAGTCGTTTAGCTGAATAAATCGGGGGGATTTGATTTATCTTGCCTTTGAACTGAGGAAGTGTTTTAAGTATAAGTTCGAGTGTGATGTGATCGATTGGATAAGTCTGATCTGTCTGTGTTTCAAGATCAAAGGAGGGAGTTGATTTACCAAGGGAGATTGTAGCTATATATTCTTTTTCCATTAACAGGTACCTGGTAATATCTTTGGTTGCGTTTCCGGTACAAAGGATCATTAATCCGGTTGCCAGAGGATCAAGAGTTCCGGCGTGTCCAACCTTAAGCCATTTGTAACTGAACTTATTTTGCAGTAATATTTTGACCTTGTTAACAACATCGAATGATGACCATTCAAATGGCTTGTCGATCAGCAGTACTGATCCTTTTAAAAAATCAGTCTGTTTATTGATATCAATCATAGATCAGATTCCTGTTAAAATAGCTATTAAACCTATCACCAGACAATATAGTCCGAAATAGATCAGTTTTCCCTTTTTCACCAGATTGATCATCCATTTACAGGCAAATAATCCTGTTACAAATGCTGAAAGGAATCCAACTATCAGTGGAAAGATAGAGACTGCATTATCTGCAGCAAGATCACCGGAAATTATGTCCATGGAATTAACTCCGATTATGGGAATCAGAACCATTAAAAATGAAAACCTGGCCATCTCATCTTTTTTATTACCCAGCAGCAATCCGGTTGAGATTGTTGCACCCGATCTTGAGATCCCCGGAAGGGTGGCTATTGCCTGGGCAATCCCAATAATGAATGAATCCAGGTAGCCAATTTCCCTGCCTTTATCTTTAGCAAAACTGGTGAGGATCAGTAAGGCCGCCGTAACTAGT
>JBGPAO010000233.1:0-5884 GCA_041480755.1 Bacteroidia bacterium | reverse complement strand
TTTAAATTTATTACGAGAATGATCATTTCAAGTTCATCCTTTATGGCATACAACTATTTATATCCGTAACTTTTTTCGTATTATGATCCAATCAAGAATATATTGCAAATGTGTTCTTTTTTGAATTGCACATAAAAGACATAAGTTATAAAAAAATCCCTGTATTAGTATTTATTTTCGAAATTTCAAATCCGGATTAATAGCAGTCAAAGGATATGTTCATTATTGATAAAATAACAACGAAACGTAGTCCACGACACTTGAGGAAGGCATCGTCTTGCCTGAGTTTCCCCTTGCCAGTATTTTTGTTTCAGGTTTCCCGGATACAAGCCTGGCATATTCTATCAGAGTCATGATCGGGCCGTAACCACAGACCGAGATCCGGTTTCGTATCACCGCATCATAAAGATGCCCGGAATCCAGTTTTTCAATTTCATTAAGCACAAGTGTGTCTTTTTCCTTTCCTTTTTGAGGATCAACATAATGGGAGAAATCGGAGGAAGCGATGATAAAAATCTTTTTCTCAAGCAGCTGATTCGCTTTGAAGATCTTTTCTGCAATTTCTTTAGAAGTAAGCGGATTCTGCCTCAGTATACATATTGGGACAATTTTAAAAGGATATGACAGCCATTTTTGTAAAAAAGGAAGCATGACTTCTGCTGAATGTTCACTTGCCTGGGAGGTATTGGAAACCGGAAGGTCCAGGTTATCCACAAAATCCGTGTCGATTTCGACAGATCCCAACGGAGTCTGCCAGGTATCATTGGAATCAACCTCGATTTCCTTTCCATACCCTGTATGGTTTGGATTGATAATGAAAAATGTATCATACTTAACCGGCGATTTTGAGAGAATTTCAAAAACATGCACGGCTTCATAAGCAGAAAAAATATATCCGGCATGAGGTACGACGGCCCCAATCAGATCCTTTGCAGAAAGACCTGTCTGGATATTTTGTTTTTCATGAGAAAAGATCCTGTCAAGCAGGTTATCAATCTCTTTTTTAGTTCCCGGATAAAACGATCCGGCAACAACGGGAGGACGGCTTGTCATATATGTTAATTTTAAAGATTGGGTTAAAGTTTCACGTTTGGTACCACCTGTCTGCATTTCTTACATTTCCCGTCACTGGCAATTCCAATCATTGAAGTTAAGTACCCTGAACGGCTGATGAGGAGATTCCGGCAGAAAGGGCAATATGTATTCTGTCCATCTGATCCTGCCACGTTTCCGAGATACACGTAATGCAATTTCTCTTTAGCAATATTATACAAACGTTCCAGTGTAGACATCGGGGTTCCGGCAATAGTCAATTTATAATGGGGGAAATATCTTGAAAGATGCAGAACAGTATTTTCTCCCAGTTCCTTACTGATCCAGTCGATCATTTTTCCAAAAGTAAGCGGATCATCATTGAGTGTTGGTATTACCAGGTTAGTAATTTCAAGATGATTTCCTGATTCATTAAGAAGTTTAAGTGTGTCCAGAACAGGTTTTAAGGCAGATTTGGTTTGTTTTTTATAAAATTCATCCGTAAAGGCTTTCAGGTCAATATTAAATGCATCTATTACAGGGATAAGTTTCTGAAGAGGCTCCGGATTTATAAATCCATTGGAAACCATCACATTATATAATTTCCTTTTCCTTATCTCTGTCGCAATTTCCAGGATATATTCATAATGAATAGAAGGTTCGTTGTAGGTATATGAAACTCCGGCATTGGCTTTATTGCTGACAGCCATGTCGACAATATCTTCAACTGAATAGTGTTTGAACCAGGAGAAATCATCTACTGTTACCTGGGAAATATCACAATTCTGACAAAAGTTGCATGACAGGTTACATCCCACACTTCCTATGGAAAGAATGATCTTCCCTGGCAAAAAGTGATACAACGGCTTTTTCTCAATGGGATCAAAATGAATTGACGAAACTTTTTCATAGGTCTCGCTATACAGATCACCCCCGGTATTCCTCCTTACGCCGCATATACCAAGCTTACCTTCTGAAATGATACAATTATGCGGGCAAAGAATGCATTGTACTTTTCCGTTTTCGAGTTTATTGTAAAACAGGGCGCGCTTCATCTCAATATTCCGTTTGCTGATTCATGAATGATAAATTTACAAAAAAATGGGGGAAGGGATATGAGGTTACAAGGTTACAAGGTTACAAGGTTATAAGGTTATAAGGTTATAAGGTTATAAGGTTACAAGGTTGCAGAGCCTAATTCCCAGTTGTTTTTAAATAATCCTCAAGTATGATTTTTGCTATTTCAATAAGCCCGATCCTGGTATTTTTTAAAGCCGCATCAACTGAGCCGAAATAATTAACAAGAGAGCGGCAATCTGATATTCCATGCTTTTTTAATTCCGGAGGATTAAGTTTTAAATCACCGCAGATGGCCAGTACTGGTTTATTATATTTCCGGGCAAGCTTAGTCACACCATCAATTACCTTCCCGTGGAATGTCTGTTTGTCGATTTTCCCTTCACCGGTGATAATCAGGTCAGCAGTTTTAAGTTGTTCTTCAAAGCCGGTAATTTCCATCACTAATTCAATGCCCGGTCTTAGTCTGGCATTAAGAAATGCGACAGCCCCGGCACCCAGTCCGCCTGCTGCACCCGCACCAGGCAGCAGGCTCACGTCCTTTCCATATTTCTCAAAAACTACCCTTGCAAAGTTTCTCAATCCTTTATCAAGCTTTTTAACAATAACGGGTGTAGCACCTTTCTGGGGACTATAAATATAAGCCGCACCCTTTTTTCCATACAGAGGATTATCCACATCGCAGGCAACCCGGATATCAACCTGAAAAGGATTGAATAAAAGATCTGAATCGTCAATAGAATGTATGGATAAGAAATTTTCTCCTGTGGGCTTTAGTTCATTTCCGTGGAGGTCATGAAATTTATAGCCAAGTGCACATGCCATTCCTGTACCAGCATCATTGGTTGCACTGCCACCTATTCCAAGAAGGATCCTTTCAACGCCCCTCCGGATGGCATCCAGAATCATTTCTCCGGTTCCAAAAGTGCTGGTAAAAAGGGGATTCTGTTTTTCTTTTGGGAGGAGCCTTAACCCGGATGCGGATGACATTTCAATAAAGGCAGTTTTAATATTTTCAGCATAACCATATCCCGCTTCAATAATCTCAAACAGAGGATTATGGACATTTAAGTATATGAATTCGCCTTTGAAATGTCTGGTTAGAAGAGATGCGGTTCCATCACCTCCGTCAGCAAGAGGAAATTTTATTGCTTTTATTCCGGGATTCGTGAGCCGGATTCCTTCAGCAATAGCTTTCGCTGCTTCTTCTGCAGTAAGCGAACCTTTAAGTTTATCCGGGCATATCAGGATTTTCATGGAAGAAATGACTAAAACCAGTATCCTATATTAAGGTATGCCATTGGTTTTTTGTGCAGGTTTGATCCCATAAAAGTAATTTCAATCGGACCAACAAGATTGTTATTGCCCAGGGAAACTCCAAAACCCAGTATCCCGTTCTCTTTATCCGGCAGCAGGTTTTTAATATCCCATGCTGTGACTCCTGCATTTGCTCTTAAAACGATATAATTTTTTTTCCAGAAATTAACCTGCAGGTTCAAACCGGCTGCGATAACATTTCTGTCAGACACCTGCATGAAATCAAGTCCGGTGAAAGGGATCTGTCCCTGCCTGTAAAACTGATTCATCCCCCCAAGGTGATGCTGATAAGCTGTAGTAGCAGAATCGGCAGTAGAGATTCCGCCGAAAACAGATGGGATCAGAGTAATTCTTTTATTAATCCTCACAGCCTGTTCATAACGATATGTAAGAAAATGGACCGGTGAGATGGAAGCATTATATATAAGTTTGTACATAGCGTTAAATCTTGAACCGACTTTAGGATAGTATAGATTATTATACGTATCAAGATGGATAAAACCATAGGCATTATAAAATTGTTCAGATTGTGTTTTAAAAATGACATCACTTATAACAGGCTTAATTACCTGGTTCTCGAATTCAAAACCCAGACCCAGGGAGTATGAATTACTAAAAATTGACTGTGTATAAAGCCGGGCTGAATAATCAGTGAAATCAAGTGTGGAAACTTTCCGGGCGCCATCGTAAAGGAAGATGTCGTAATTATTTAATTCCAGATCAACTCCAAATCCGGGTTTCCATCCATTATTTTTAAAATATGTAGCAAGGAATCTTGGATTTTCACCGAGTCCGAAATTCACAGATAATTTTGAACCGTCCAGCAGGAGGTTACGAAATGTAGCGTTGAAGATTATTGAAGCTTTAAAATCGGAATTATAATTTAGTCCCACCCGGAGGAGTATACCTTTTTTTTCCCTGACACGAATGTTTAACTTTATTCCATTGCCGGGTGAATTTTCATCCGATTCCTGGAGTTCGTAAGTGATCTTCTCAAAATACAGGCTTGAATATGCGTTATCAATTGCTTTGGAAATATCATCAGGAGTGACTTTTGAAGGTATTTCAAGCTGAAGCTTCCCTCTGATTAATGCCTCTGACACCCTGTTCATTCCTGATATATTGATTTCTTTAAGTGAAAAAGAATCAGGAGGCTGATAAGAAGGGATGACAGCAGTAAAATTGTACAGATTATTCAGTGAATCGGCCAGGGCTTTTAAAGCAGGCAGTACAGCCCTGGCTGCTTTTTCTCCCCGGGCAATAAGGCTGTCAGCCTCATTAAAGCTTGATAATCCGTAACCTGACAGATCAGGCGCTATTACTATTTTACACAATGCCCTGTTTGCCTGATTTTTTTGGGCTGATGTCCAGGTAACTGTCTGGCCAAAAATTTTAAAAAGATCGTTTTTTTGTTTTGAACTATCACTGTGCAATCCTACATCGACACCGATAAGTATATCTGCCCCCATATTCTTTACATGGTCAGCCGGGAAGTTATTCAGAACACCCCCATCAACGAGTTGCAGACTATCTTTTTTCACTGGTTCAAAAATCGAAGGGATTGCCATAGTAGACCTCATAGCCTGGGGCAAATACCCTGACCGCATGACAATTTCACGGCCTGTTACTACATCCATCGCAACACACAGGTATGGGATCTGGAATTCATTAAAATCTCTTATGTTATAAACATGAGCACATAAATTATTTAGCCTGTTCTCAATATTCTGACCGGCAATTATGCCTGTTGGAAGGATAACCTTTGACTCGCGAACAGGGAAAGACACAAAAAACAAATCTTCTTCAGTTTTTTCTTCGATTGAAAGATCTCTGCGGTTAATATCATCAGAAAGGAGCCGGTTCCAATTCTCATCCAGGGCAATTTTTTCCAGTTCAGCGGAATTATAACCAATGGAATAGAGTCCAGCAATTATGCCCCCCATACTTGTCCCACCGATATAATCCACAGGAAGGCCTGCTTCCTCTATCACTTTTAGGGCGCCTATATGGGCAATCCCTTTGGCTGCGCCACCGCTGAGTACAATTCCTATTTTAGGTCTGGAATTCTCCTGTGATTGTGAAAAGACAAACTGAGGCAGTAAAAAAAACAAACATAGCGACACAGTGCAATATGAAAAAAAGTTCCTCATTATCAGATTTTGATACCGACAATAAGAATATCATCAACCTGGTCATAATGTCTTCCATTAATGTCGGTTTCGGTGGCCCAATCCTGAATGATTTTCTCCAGTAATTCTTTTTGCTCGGCCATCGATTTTTCTTTAATCTTTACAAGAAGTTCTTTTAAGGCTTTATATTTAAATTTTTTCCCCCGGGGGCCTCCAAACTGATCGGCATATCCATCAGAAAACATATAGAAACAGTCACCTTGTTCAAGAGTAATCTTATGACTTGTAAAATCTGACATTTGTTCATAATAGGCAACCGGCATCCTGTC
>JBGPAO010000232.1:0-5891 GCA_041480755.1 Bacteroidia bacterium | reverse complement strand
CCGCCTTCATCAAGGAAGGTTCGCAGACCTGATTCAATCCTTGCTGCTTCCCTTAATGACTTATGCTTTTCACCACCTTTTTTCAGTGCCTCATGCATCTTATATTCGGATTCATATTCCTTCACGAGTTTGTCAATCCGGGCATCAGTTACCTGGTTAATATATTGAACCAGTTCCCCGGTACCATAACCGTTGACAGCCCAACCAAACACCTTTTGAGCTTCGACCTTATCACCTTCAGTCACAGCAACTTCCCTCATATTATCACCGAACCTTGCGATTTTTGTTTTCCTTGATTCATGCCAGCCGACTGCAACCCTGAGCCACGCAGATAATTGACTCCGTACTTCCGGATCCATCCAGTGTCCGACAATAATCTTGCGGTCTTTTCTAAGACGACTGACGATAAAACCAAATTCCCGGTCACCATGAGCAGACTGGTTCAGATTCATGAAATCCATATCAATATCTGACCACGGGATATCCCGGTTAAACTGTGTATGCAAATGGGCTATAGGTTTATTCAAATTATGCAGTCCCGCAATCCACATTTTGGCAGGCGAAAAAGTGTGCATCCAGGTTATCAGACCTATGCACTCAGGTGCAGAATTTGCAGATGCACAAACACCCGTTATCTCTTCAGGTGTTGTAGCTATTGGTTTATAGACGATCCTGACCGGAATCTCCGGAAATGCAGTCCATGATTTTACAATCTCCTGAGAATGCTCAGCAACCATTTTTAGCGTTTCCGGGCCGTAGAGATCCTGGCTCCCCGTAACAAACCATGCTTCAAGCTTTTTTAAATCAACCATCGTTTAATTATTTAGTGTATTACATACATTTATAAAGATAAATAATTCTTTAGTATCATATGTCAAAATTCAAGGAAAAAGTCCTGGAATAAATGGCTATATGGTTATATGGTTAAACTGCTAAACTGCTAAATTGCTAAATTGCTAAACTGCTAAATTGCTAAATTGCTAAACTGCTAAATTATATTTTAGTCATGCCTGAGGGCTTTAACGGGATCAATCCTTGCAGCACGTACCGCAGGATACAGACCTGCTGCAAGACTTACCAGAATTGAGAATGCTATTGCCCCTGCGATCAGCCACATCGGGAAATAAAACAGATCGACCTCCTGAGTATCAAGAGGCTGTAACCTTGTATTAATTATAATATTGGCAATACGAGATACAAGCCAGCCCAGTGCCAGTCCAAAAATGGCACCTATTAATCCAATGAAAGCAGCCTCGACGAAAAAAATCAGCCTGATCTGGTTTTCACTCCCTCCGACTGCCTTCATAATTCCAATTTCGCGGGTGCGTTCGAGAATTGACATTATCATGGTATTAATTATACCAAGTGCAGCAATAATAAGTGCCACAGTTCCTATGGCTCCAAGAAGACCATCCATGATCAGGAAGACCTGTTTCATTTCTTTCATTTCATCTGCAATTGAAAAAGCACCCAATCCCATATCATCCTCTATCACCTTTCTGATAGTTGGTACTTCTTCCATTTTTTTCACCCTTACATAAATTGAACTGTAAGTGCCTTCTTTCTTATCACGGTTAAGTATATCCCAGACACTTGAGAAGTTTAACCTTGGGACTTCCCTGGCGGTTTCAATTGCAATAAATGCACCTCCGCTGGCACTCCCTACCGAAAATTCTTCTCTTCGCTTCAGGACTCCACCTATCGTAAATAACATTTCTGTTTCTGAGAACGGATCAAAATTTGGTCTCATCAGGATGCTGAGCGGATTCTTAACAATCCTGTTATCGATAGTGGCTGTGTACATTCTGATTGTTTTTCCAATGAGTGAATCTGCCACAATTATTTGATTACCCTTCAGGGAGTCTTCTTTATTAAGTATATATTTATTGTCAGGGTAATCAACAATGAATCCCAGGTTTCTGAGGGTTTCCCATGTTAAAATAATGGCGTCTGATGAGTCATTTCTGAAAAACGAACCGCCCAGCATGTCATTGAACGGGTAATATTCACCCAGTTGTGCAGGTACAGGCTGAATGTTTATAGCATTTTCCTTGTCATCCAGTTTGATCCGGGCAGGGAAAGTCTCTTCAGGAAATGCAATAATTACTCCCGGGATTTCCTTGATAGCCTGCAGAACAGAATCTGTCAGGGGTTCTGTATCCTCATCCATCATATCCTCCAGATTGGACAGGTTTCCCTCGCTTAAATCTCCAAGATTTATTTTTCCCGGAGTTACATGCAGGCTTGTGAAAAGATCACTTTTTTTAATAGCGTCCGTAAAATTCTTCTGCATACCGGTTCCGAACGATACCATGGATGTCAGGGCACCAATGCCAATTACAACTCCCAGGATAGTCAGAGCAGTCCTGAGCCTTGTTCTCCAGAGGTTGTAAAACCCCATTCGGGTCATGTCGGAAATGTTCATTGTCTATTCAGTTGTGATTCAATAGTGCTTCAATTGTGCTTCAATTGTGCTTCAATTGTATTTCAATTGTACTTCAGTAATATGTTTACTTGGTGTCGTCCGTAATATAATGGTTAAATTGTTATATTGTTGTTATAGTTATAAGTAATATGGACGTTTTATGGTTAAACAATTTAGCAGTTTAGCAATTTAGCAGTTTAACCATATAGCCATTAAGCAATTTCTTCCATGATTTTTCCGTCCTTCAACCTGATAATCTGATCTGAAATTCGTTCAGCAGACTCCAGATCATGTGTGACCATAAGGATAGTCAGTCCTTTTTCCTTATTCAATGTAAGCAGGACATTAATTATTTCCTCTGATGTCTGGCTGTCAAGATTCCCGGTAGGTTCATCTGCAAGAATGACCCTGGGTTCGTTTGCAAGAGCCCTTGCAATTGCAACACGCTGGGCCTCACCTCCGGAAAGTTCCCCGGGGAAATGATTTTTCCTTTCACCTAGTCCGACCTGACTGAGCAGTTCACTACCCCTGTATTTCCTGGTTTTCCTGTCTATACCTGAAAAAACAAGCGGCAAAATGACATTATCAAGGGCATTAAGGGTTGGAACAAGATTAAATGATTGAAAAATCATTCCAACAGATAATCTTCTGTGCAATGCCAGTTCATACCGGTTCATCCCGGCAAGATCATGTCCACTAAAAAAGATATTGCCTGATGTGGGCTTGTCGAGTCCACCTATAAGATTAAGCAGTGTCGATTTACCTGAACCGGATTTCCCGACAATTCCAATAAACTGACCATCAGACACTTCGAAACTAACATCCAGGAGTGCGGGAACTTTAATATTCCCTTTCTCATAGATCTTACTCAGAGCCCTGGATTGAATTATTTGAGAATTCCCAGCGGTTACCATCAGCGGAAATTGAAACTATATCAAATATAACAACAAAATATTATTGATTATTACCGGGAGAAAAGAAATGACTAAAATTTAAAATTTAGAATGACTAAAATTGGAAGAAGAGATAGATTAACCTATTCAGTAAAGATGGTCAGGGAAATATCCTCCACGGGGGATGTTTCTTCCTGTGCCTCTGAAAACAGGCAGCTCAGGAAACATACTGCACTGATAATGATTATATAAATGATCAACCTCAGGATTGAAGGAAAACCATTTTTATGCACTGCGGATTTTTTCATCTTATTGTCTTTTCACATATAAGATGATTTCGAAGTGTTTTACCCTACTTTACTAATTATTCTTCATATAATCTGATGGGGACATACCGAACATTTCCCTGAAACATTTGGCGAAATAGGAAAGATTATTGAAGCCGACTTCGTATGTTATCTCGGCTATATTCCCGAATTTTTGTTGCATGAGCTGAGCAGCTCTTTTGAGCCTGATAGTGCGTATGAAATCGCCAGGGGCCTGGTCTGTCAAAGCTTTCAGTTTTCGGAACAATTGCATATGACTCAAACCGACATCTTCCCTCAGAGCTGCAACATCAAATTCACCATCTCCCATATTTTTTTCAATAATTTCGATAGTGCGGTTCAAAAATTTTTCATCTGCAGATGTTAGCGCAATATCTTTCGGCTGAAGCGTTACCTCCCTGCTGAAACGTTCACGAAGTTTCCGGCGCTGTTCAATCAGGTTATTAATTCTTGTAAGCAGCTCCTTCATGTTGAAAGGCTTTGTAATATAATCATCAGCACCTGTTTCAAAACCTTCAATACGGTTTTCAACTGAAGCTTTGGCTGTCAGCATGATGACCGGGATATGGCTCGTTCGTTCATCCGTCTTCAATTTTTTACATAATTCCACACCATCCATATTTGGCATCATCAGGTCAGTAACAATAAGATCAGGTAAGTGCTCAACCGAAATATCCAGTCCTCCTACCCCATCAGATGCCTCCATTACCCTGAAATTTTTAAGTTTTTGCCTGATATGTGCACGGATATCCGGATGATCGTCCACAATCAATATTAAAGGCAGATCTTCCTTTCCTTCAGTATATATATCCATTTCTTGCTGCGGGGTCAAAGGTGTTTCCATCCCCTGGGATGTCAATAGTTCTTCCTGCACTTTTATTTTACCTGGTTTTATGGTGCCTGTAGTTTCCATGAGGGTATATTCCTTTTCTTTCAGATGATTTTTACCCAAAGGAAGAATGATCTTAAAAACAGAACCCTTACCTGATGTGCTCTCTACTGTTACCTTACCGTGCATCAGATTTAGAAGTTCTTTCGTAAGGGCAAGCCCTATTCCTGTTCCTATCTGCTCAATCTCAGATGTTCCCTCAACCTGGTGGAAACGGTCAAATACTTTATCCAGGTGCTCTTTAGGGATTCCTTTACCGGTATCTTCGACTGTAAGTTCAAGGACAGGATTTTCATGTGAAGAAGGTGGTAAAGGCGTTATTTTATTATCAGTAAAAAGTCTGGCAGCAACTTTAACTATCCCTTTTTCCGGTGTAAACTTAAACGCATTTGATAGCAGGTTATTAATGATCTTTTCAAGTTTATCCGGATCAAACCATGTCGTGCATGGTTGATCAGGTATTTCATATTCAAATTTGATATGTTTCTGTTCTGCCAGGGAGGAAAACGACAGCACCATGACTCTTAATGCCTGAATAATATCATTTTCAACCAGCTCAAGCTTAAGCTTCCCTGCGTCCATTTTTGACAGGTCCAGCATCTGGTTAACAAGGGTGAGGAGGCGGCTTGCATTCCTCTGCATCATTTTCAGGGTTTTTGGGGAAGTTTTTTTCGATTCACCCTCTTCGATCATCTCATCCAGGGGACCAAGAATCAATGTAAGCGGTGTTCGGAATTCATGAGAGATATTGGAGAACATTCGTGATTTAAGCTCATCAATTTCTGAGAGAAGTTGATTGGTTTTTTTCTTAATACGGAAATTCCGATAAAGAGCTGCTGCAAGAAAAATCATTAAAAGGAAGGCGATCAGTGAGAAATTCCTTATTAGCTTTTGCTTTTGAAGTTCTTTTTCCTGTAATCTTGTTTCAAATTCTCTTTCCCTGTTAAACTCCATCTGAGCCAGTTGTTTTTCACTCTGTCCGGTCCGCTCCAGAAGGGAATCATATATATTTTTATATCTATATGCTACTTCATAATTTCCCAAATTTTTGTAAGCAGTTGAAAGTCCTTCTGCATTACTCATTATTTTATCCGGAGATTTAATTTCCTCTGCAATATTCATCGCCGAATCAAAAAATAAGACAGCATTTTCATATTCACCTGATAAGTTATAAATATTTCCCATGTTGATATAGGAATCAGCAATTCTATCCTTGAATCCTAATTTTTTACAAATATTTAAGCTTTCAGAATAAAATAATAAAGCCGTGTCATGTTTTCCTAATATTTCAAAGTGGTTACCATAATTAATATATGAATCAGCAATCAAAGCACTGTCATTTAATTTTTCAAATATAT
>JBGPAO010000231.1:0-5902 GCA_041480755.1 Bacteroidia bacterium | reverse complement strand
TTCACTTATTTTTTTTTGATCCTCCGAAAACAGAAACATGGATATATTTTTTTGGATTTTCCTGCAGATCTTTCATAAGCCTGTCAATTTCGCCGCTCAGTGATTCAAGATTATAGTAAAGAGAATCATTATTCACAAGTAATCCGATGTTACCCTCTCCGTTGTTTATCTTTTGAAGAATCTGGTGTGTCTGATCCAGTGATTCATTTACTCTGTTTATTGCAGATCTGAGATCAGAACCTGCAAGTGAATCAGACAACGAAGAGATATTCGAAATAGCATCAGCAATCCTGTCATTATTACTTTGGATATTAGTTGTTATAGATTCAATATTATTTATAATCCTTGTTAACTTGCCTTCATCAGCCAACATCTGGTCAAGATGTCCGGTACTTCTTTCCAGGTTCATTACAGATTCATGAAGGGACTTTTTTGCCTTTTCATCAAAGATATAATTCAAACTCTGGATAAGTGAGTCAACTGTCTCAATCAGATTTTCAGCTTTATTCTTTAGCGGGATAATCTGATCCTTGATTTGCTGGTCAAGTCCGGGAGAGGTGTCTGTCAATAAAGTGTCACCGGGTTTGTAAACCTGCCCTGACTCAGCCCCGATTATCCGTATTGCTTTGGTGCCCATCAGATCTGCACTGTATACTTCTGCAATAGAATTATAAGGTATCTTATGGGGTTTATTGATACTCATGACAACTGTGAGCGCTTCTGAACCGTCGTAATTAAAATATATCTCATCGACCTGTCCAATCCTGTATCCCTTATAAAAGACTTTGGCATTTTTATCAAGGCCTGAGACATCTTTATATAATGCATAATAATTATTTACTGGCTTGAGTATGTTTTTTCCCTTAAGAAAATTCAGTCCCCAGATAACTACAGCAATAGCAACAGTGATAATGATACCAAGTTTAACTTCAACAGAAATTTTCATACAAAAATGAGAATTTTAGATAGCCTGTTGCGCGCTCAATAAAAATAATAAAATTAATCTTGCAATGCTTCTTTTATCGGGATTATTTTATTATTTCTTACAGCTACCACAAATGCCCCGGGATACCTTTCAGATAAGGTTTTGGAATAGTCGATGGCTTCCTGGTAAGTGGAAAAAATTCCAGACAGGTATTTATAAGAAGTATCTTTTAGAATCACTTTAAGATTTCTGAATTCAATGTACAAAGTATCTGTCTCAATAAGCTGGCTTGCAGACGATGCAATCTGTACCATATAAACAGTTGTGTTTTCCGGGATATCATCAGCAGGCTGATAAGATGACGGAGTGATTTCCGGGACTGGCTTAACAGAAGTGAACAGGCTTTTACTTTCAATATCGAGCTTGTATTCTTTGAATGCCCTGTAAATGGCAGAAGCCAGATAAGTTTGTCCATCCTCAGACATCAGGTACTTTTCTTCTGTCGGATTGGTAATAAAACCTGTTTCAATAAGAACACTTGGCATCGTAGTTCTCCACAGAACAAGAAAAATGTCCTGTTTTACCCCACGGTCTATGCGAGAAACTCTTTCCCTGAACTGGCTCTGAACATAAGAAGCGAAAGTGAGACTCTGGCCAAGATGGATATTCTGCATCAGGGAGAATATAATATATGATTCAGATGAATTAGGATCAAATCCTTCATAATTTATAGTATAGTCCTTTTCGAGCGTTATTACGGAGTTCTCCTTCATAACAACTTCAAGGTTCTGTTCGCTTCTGTGAGCTCCAAGTGCATAAGTTTCTGTTCCTGTTACTTTACTTGCATTTGCATAGTTTGCATGGATAGATATGAAAAGGTCTGCTTTTGCTTTATTTGCTATGTCAGCCCTCTCATAAAGGGGAATGAAAATATCTTTATCACGGGTATAAATGACCTTCACGTCCGGAAAATTTTCCTCGATATATTTACCAACTTTTAAAGCAATTGGCAATACAATATCACTTTCATGGGCAAATTTGCCGACTGCACCTGGATCTTCTCCTCCATGTCCTGCATCTATGACAACAACCTGAACAGTATTCCTGGGATTATCACAGGCACATTTACCTGAATACTGGAGAATGATCCCCGAAAGAATAAGAATTAGTTGAAAAATCCGTTTATTCATCTGTTACCAAACGTTGTATCCAGCGTTTTATTTGATAATTTTATCCGGTTTTATCAGTTATTTATTTAGCCGGTACAAAAATACTATATCTGAATTGTATTCAAAATTACTGCCAAACCATTTACTAACACTAATTTTCCTCCTTTGGGGGAACGTTACATATGCCCAGGATCCGCAACTGGCAAGGAATACATTAGGTGGTGTGGAGTATGTTCCGGATTCCGCTAAGATCAGTCCGGTTTCATTAGCTGATACTGTTAATAACATCGCTCAACCAGATACGGCAAGGAAAGCAAAAAAAAAGGAGGCGATTGACTCACCTGTGGAGTATAATGCCAGAGACTCTATAGTATATGCTCTTGGTGAACAAAAGGTGTACCTCTTCGGGGAAGGAGAGGTAAAGTATAAAGATATTTCGCTTAAAGCTGCATTTGTAGAATTTGATATGGCTAATGAAGTTGTATATGCCAGAGGCATTACAGACAGTACAGGTAAGCAGATCGGTAAACCTGTATTCACTCAGGGAGATGAAACATTTGAATCAGATACCATATCATACAATTTCAGAACTAAAAAAGGAATCATTAAGGATCTATTCAGTGAACAGGAAGGGGGTTATCTGCATAGCAGGATAACAAAGAGACAACCCAATAATGAGATCCATTTAAAGGATGGCAAATATACTACATGTGATCTTCAGCATCCTCATTTCTGGATCGCCATGACGAAAGCAAAATCAATACCTGGAGACAAGATCGTTTCAGGACCTGCATATTTTGTTATAGCCGATGTTCCTGTCCCGATCGGGATTCCATTTGGATTCTTCCCGACTACTAAAACTAATAAATCGGGGATCCTTATACCTCAATATGGAGAAGAAAATAAACGGGGATTTTACCTCCGAAATGGTGGTTACTATCTCGCTATATCAGACTATTTAGATCTGAAATTAACCGGGGATATTTTTACCAATGGGACATGGGGTGCAAGGATAGGATCTTCGTACAGGAAAAGATATAAATTTAATGGAAGTTACAGTTTCAGTTATTATGAAAATGTCATGGGAGAAAGAGGAATTGATTTTTCCAAGTCGAAGGATTTTGCATTTGTATGGTCGCACAGCCAGGATGCCAAAGCAAATCCGAACAGGCGTTTCAGTGCTAATGTTAATTTTACTACTGGTACTTATGATAAAAACCATTCAAGGAACATTAATAATGTAATGCAAAGTACTAAACAGTCAAGTGTTACCTTTTCCAAAGTATGGCCCAATTCCCCTTTTAACTTTAATGCAAGTGCGAATGCCAATCAAAACAGCATCAACAGGTCTATGAATCTGAGACTCCCGTCTATGTCTTTAAACATGAACCGCATTTATCCCTTCAGGAGCAAGAAAAGAGTAGGCAAATCAAAATGGTATGAAGACATCCAGATCAGCTATTCTTCGACTCTTGAAAACAAGCTTAATACTTATGATACCCTGCTTTTTAAATCCCGACTGAATGATTTCAATACTGCATATCAGCATAATATACCGGTTAGTCTTAATTTAAAGGTACTCAACTATTTTACAATTTCCCCGAACCTGCGCTATACTGGTGTAATTTTCACAAAAACAATACATCCACAGTTCATTGAAGATTTTCAGTATCCAAACTCCGATATCCGTGTCGATACTTTCGTTATAGATACAATACAGGAACTAAAGTATGCACACGCTTATGTGCCTTCCCTCAGCATCGATTTCAGTCCGAAGATTTTTGGAATGTACACCTTCAGGGAAAAATCACGCATTGATGCGATACGGCATGTTATTACTCCAAGGGCATCTTTCAGCTATACTCCGGATATGAAGGGTAAGGTTCCGAATTATTATCAGACTGTTGTTGTTGATTCCACAGGCAGGACCAGGGAGTATTCACTTTTTGATGAATCTGTTTACCGAACACCGGTTCTGAGCGGCCGTCAGGGATCTGTTTCTTTGTCTATGATGAATAATCTTGAGATGAAGTTAAAACCAGGTTCAGATACAACTGAAGAAGTTAAGAAAGTGAAACTGCTGGATAATTTAAATTTTTCCACACGGTATGATATTTTTAAAGATTCTATGAAATGGTCGACCATATCAATGTCAGGCAACACAAGCCTTTTTAAGAGAATGTTAAGTATCAGATTCGGCGGAAGGTTCGATCCTTATTCCTATGTGGTTGATAAAAATGGCACAAGACGGGCTATTAATACAAGCCTGTTGAAAGATAAACATCAGCTTGTCAGGATGACAAACTTTGATTTTTCAACCGGAATTAATTTCAAATCAAAACAAAAGAAATCTGGTTCGCCAGGACAAAACCAGGAAGCCGATCCAACATCCCGTATTACTGAAACAACAATGGAAGGACAGGAGAATTTTTATGGCCAGTATGTGGACTTTGATGTCCCATGGTCACTGGGACTTGATTATAATTTCAACTACTCCAAAACGAAGGAAAAACCTGATATTATACAATCTGTCAGGATCAGAGGTGATATCAGTCTGACGCCAAAGTGGAAAATAGGATTTAATTCAGGTTATGATTTTACGAATAAAAAAGTGAGCATGACGAATGTTAGTGTCTACCGTGATCTTCATTGCTGGGAGATGCAGATCAGTATGGTACCTTTCGGCCAGTACCGGTCCTATTCGTTCCAGATAAACATTAAGTCCGCAGTTCTCAGGGATCTTAAATACGAGCAGGGTGATAACTGGTACGACAACTTCTAGGAAAATTATTCAGCAACGATCTCGAAAGGAATTTCGACAGAAACATCTCTGTGAAGCCTGACTGTTGCGGTATAATTACCGATTTCTTTTATCAGTTCCTCCTTTATCGTAATGTCTTTTCTGTCAATTACAAATCCTTCATTTTTCAGAGCTTCAGATATCTGTATGGTATTTACTGAACCAAAAATCTTTCCTTTTGTACTGGTTTTTGCACCAATAGTAAGTTTTAGCACCTTTATTTTTTCTGCAATTCCAAGGGCTTCCTGGCGGACTTTTTCCTCCTTATGGGATCTCTGCCTCAGTACTTCTTCATGCATCTTGCGCAAAGAAGGAATGGCATTAACGGCAAGTCCTTTTGGAATAAGATAGTTCATTGCATAACCATTTTTAACTGTTATGATATCATCCTTATGTCCAAGGTTTGGGACATCTTGTTTTAAAATAACATCCATGATTTTTCCTCCCTGGTTTATTTTAACAGATCCGTTACATAAGGCAGCAAAGAAATATATCTTGCTCGTTTAATGGCGGTACCGACCTTTCTCTGAAATTTCAGTGATGTTCCGGTCACGCGCCGGGGTAAAATCTTACCCTGTTCATTTACAAATCTTTTCAGGAACTCAGGATCTTTGTAATCAATATATTTGATCCGGTTTTTCCTGAATCGACAGTATTTTTTCTTCCTGATCTCAACCGATGGCGGTGTGAGATATCTGATTTCGGACTGATTGTCTGTCATGATTCTTCCTCCTTAATCTTTTCAGCTTCTGCAGCTTTTTTGGTTCTTTTGCGTTCAGTGTACTCCACTCCGTACTTATCCAGCCGTACCGTAAGGAATCGAATGATCCGTTCATCTCTCCGATATTCAGTTTCAAGCTTATCAATCAGGTTTCCTTCTGATTCAAATTCGATCAGGTAATAAAATCCTGTTGATTTCTTTTGAATTGGGTAAGCAAGTTTACGCAGACCCCAGTTTTCTTCATGCACAATCCGTGCATCATTATCGGTAAGAATACCTTTGAACTT
>JBGPAO010000230.1:0-5910 GCA_041480755.1 Bacteroidia bacterium | reverse complement strand
ATTGAATGAATACATTAGATTCCAGTTTTCGTGCAATCTGGTATCAGATTCAAAACCATAAGAATTTATAGCTTTCTGATTATATGCATAGGTTCTGAAATCAGTGCCAATTTTTATTGTAAAATGATTCCGGTAAATACCAAGAAGCATTCCCCAGTTAGTTTCGCGTAAAATATCAGAAAAAGGTGACAGAATGAAGAAAGCCTGAGTTTCTAATTGAAACGATTTAATCGTCCAATCCCTTGAAGCTTTAATGTTATATCCAGAAAAAAACCTACCTGTATTGCTCAGGATATCAATTTGTAATCCTGCTTCCAGTTTGTTTTTGCCAAATTGCCAACGAGTAAGATCTGCCATTTTAATAAAGAGACCATCTGAAGCCGCATTTTGACCTAAGTCAGCCCACATTGTTGTCTGGTATTGTGCTGACAGATTTATTCGCGGGAAAAGGCAAATCAGGGAAATGAAAATATGTATAATAATTTTAGACTTCACAAAAACCTTGATGATATTGGTTAAAGATAAGCATTTCTGTTTTTATATCCATCTTCATAGACAGGTACCAGGTCGCTTACAGCAAATACCCTGAAGGACTGAGCTACATGCGTTGATTCAAAAAGCAGTAAAACAGCTGAAATGCAGGAAATTGATTTTAAAAGTCTTGAAAACATTTGAAAAAGAATTTGTAAATGGATATGATTCATAATCATGAGGTTATTGAGAAATTCGTCCGGATTTGTTTCCATGATTGCTGGTCTGTACTCGTCATATTCAGTATTGATGCTCTCTCCAAAATTCTCAGGTGCTGACCATTCAGTACCTTCATAAATCGAGTACCATACATCAAAGCCCCCCTCCCTGTTTGAGGTAAAATAAACCGTCTCCCTATCCGGAAATTCAGCCTTATGAATGGTTAAATAACCCTCATCAGATAAAGTATTGATCCCTGAATTTTCCCCATAACTGAATCTGTTTGTTGAAAAGACCAGGGTGAAAGAACTCTCCAATGTTGAAGTAATAATCTCTGAATTGTAATCATCATAAGAGGAATTAACACCAGAGAAATTTGCCGCTTCCGGGGGAATAATTCCTCTGTCAAAATTAATCCTGGGCTGACTGCATGAGGCCGGTAAAATAAGAAGAATAATTATCAATATTTTCAGAACGGTTTTCAAATATCAGACCTTTAATTATAATTTAATAATAAGACCCAGGTTTATATTCTGAAATCTTACAGGCATAAAGAACATATTAATGAAATAGTTGTTATCTTCAAATCCCGGCCTCAGATAATTTAAACAATAGGTCAGGTTCATCCCATATTTGTCAGAGAGATTGTAATTAACCTTCATACTTAAATTACTGATAATTGCCTGCAGTCACAGTAACTTCTCCGTTTTGATCCAGAATCTTCTCGTATTCTGATCTGTAAGCTTTACCGTCAAAATTCAGGTTGGAATACCCGGCGCTGGCAGTAAATCCAAGCCATCCTATTTTACTGCTTAAATAATCAACGCCAACATTAAATCCGGGTCCTGCAAAACCTGCATCAATTACCATTTTTTTGACAGCAAATTCAGAAAATGGCACAGATACCCCTGAATTAATAATCAATACTCTTTTTCTTTCTTTCTGGGTGAAAACTGAATTTACTGTTAATGACAATATTAATATGAGCAGTAATGATATTCTCATCTGAAGAGATCAGATTTACTATTTCATAGTGTGAATTATATGTCTGATTAAATAGTTTAAAATAACTTCTAATAAATATACGAAATCTAGCCAGATATTGTTTTTTTATCAACCAGACAAACAGCTTCAGGATGCAGCCATAAAAAGGAAGCAGGTAATTCCGTCGTTATTCGCCCGGATAAAAACTTGCCGATAATTTCTTTTTTCCCGGAACCGGTGACCAGCATGATGATCTTTCTTGATTGCAGGATATCGGCCATACCGATTGTTATTCCAAAGGTTGGCATTTCACCAATCCGGGTCGTCATAGAATGCTGTAAAGATTTTTCAGAAAGGGGTGTTATGTGGCAATGCGGTTGCATGTGATCGGCGGGTTCATTGAAGGCAATATGGCCATTTAATCCTAATCCCAGTACACAAATATCGACAGGTCCGTTTCGTTTCAAATAAGATCCAATTCTGATACATTCTTCCTCAGGTTGTTCCGGATTGGTATTAAATGCGATATACCGGTCTATACTGATATTGAGAGGCTGAACGATGTTTTTCTGCAGAAATACTTCACATGACTGGGGATTATCCATATGAATTCCTCCCCATTCATCCAGTTTTAAAATCCGAAGCTTACCGAATTGTTCAGGATTTTCTTTATACTTCCCAGCCAAAAGTTTGTAAGTATTTAACGGGGATGTACCACTGGCTGTACATAACAGCATTCCAGGTTTTCTTCGAAGTTCTTCGATTATAATTTCACAGGCTTTCTTACTAATCAATTCAAGATTATCCAGATATACAATGTCCATTTTTATTATTTATTAGTTTTTTTGCTTGTGCTTCCCCATTATTGTCACCTATTTCATCTTTCCTTAATGTTCTTATCGTAGTGGTCAATCAATCTTTAAAGGATCTATATTAAAGGAATTGCAAAGTTTGCGATAAATATCCATGATTTTCTGCAATTTATCCATTGGAGGATTAAAATCCCATTGTGCAATCAGTTCTGCCTGGGTTTGTTCAACAGCATCTAACTCCTCCGGCCGGCCAGCATTCTGCCAGGTTTCTGAAGTCTGAAACCTGCGAAGCAAGACTTCTGACTGATAATTAAGTTTCATATTCATTAATGTATCAGCTGTCTCTGCAAAGAGGCAGTTGTTTTTAATCACTTCGTCAATTGTATCGTTGGCCCTCGATACTGCTTCAGAGCCTTCAACCGGTTGAATGGACTCCCATGCATCCTTTAATGCCCTTACATCGAGCAATGCCTGTACCGGTGACCACACCTGGTCGGTTGAAAGAGGCATAAGGTTAAAAGCTTTATAACCGGCCATCAAACCTGTAAAAAATCCCAGAGCTTTATCTCCCTGGGCCGTGCTTCCTGGCATCTGGGCAGATGTCATTATATCTTTTGTGTTATAATACGACAGGTTCAACGCTTTCATTACTTGCATCTTAATCATTTCCAGTCGGGCATGTTCCACGGTTCCAAAGGCCATGTGCCCGGATCGCAGATCCATGGCCTGGGGGTGTGGGTAAACGTAAGCCTTTGCTTCCGGAAAAAGGGCGTGTAAAACAGCCGCGCCTCCCAGAACTTCCGCTAATCCCAGAATATAAACACCAACGGGATCAACCGGCCCGGTCATTCCCATCATAGGCATTGATCCTACCATAAAATCTGTTATTCTTATTCCGGGTTTAAAAAATAAGTACAGATCTTCAGAATCAAGGACTAATGGGCTTGCAGAAAACAACATCAAACTTCTCTCATCCGGATTTACCCAATCTTCAGCGATGGCCCTGATTTTAGAGAATCCATCTTCCAATGCGGTATCCACCGACTGAATAGTCCCTCCACCATTCCGGTTATACCTGAATCCTATTATATACTGTTCAATGGCTTTTAATGGCCCAGCAGTGTCCTGCGGTACTCCGCAGGTATACCCCATTACACCGTACTTTTCTGATAATACATGCATCAGCTTGGTACCTTCAACAACGTGTTTCCTGGTCAGCGGGACAATCTGCCTGGCTTTAAAGTCGCAGAACTGATATGGCAAATCGGTCAGTCTGATGATAATCTTTTTTCCAGGAAAATGGTTTACAATCATATCCTGCCATCCATGATGGTTTCCATGTCCATCACCATCAGGTACCCTGTTGTCTTTAATATGGGATAAACACTCATCTATGGCTTCAACCGATAGATAAATCCTTCCGTTCTTAACAGAAAGCATATTAACAGATACGGCTTTTCGAAGCAAGTCATTGTTACGCGTCTTTAAACCATTTTTTACAGCAATTTTGCATGCTGCTTCAATCATTTCAATGACAAGGTCATCTGGTAATAATTTATACATCATTTGCTCTCTTTTTTTCATTTTTTCAGGATATGCATTACCGTTCCTCCTCCATGCGCCAGGTGGACAATTATTTTACTGCCTGAATCAATTTCAAGGATCTCTTTATTCAGAGCGTTTGGGTTATCCGGAGCATCAGTATATATTTCTGTGGAAAAATTTCCATCCTGCAGAAATCCGAAAGAGACTGTAATATCTCTTGGATTCCTGGTAATAGCTCCAACATACCAGTCGGAGTTTTTTCTTCTTGCAATAATAATGTATTCCGAGACTTCAGCATCCAGGACTTTAGTCTCATCCCAGCTTGTCGGTACTTCCTTAATAAAATCAAACCCAGGTTGATATTCATAAGCTTCAGGATAATCACAAACCAGGCCCAGGTAACTTTCAAGAACCACGTACATTGCAAGCATATGGCAGCGGGTACCCAACATCAGTGGTTTTTCGTAATGTGGCTCAAACTGGCTTTCCGGAACAGCCCTGAATCCACCGAGGTGATAATCGGTAGCACCTGCCAGTAAGCGGGTAAAAACAATATTTAAATCATGAGCAGGGGTTATTGTATTGTCCCACTTGTTAACTTCGTAATTCAATGTCCCTTCCCTGGTAAATTCATTCGGGTATGTCCTGTGAATTCCAGTGGGTTTGTAAGCCCCGTGAAACTGTATGTGCAGTCTGTGCTCTGCAGCTTTTTGCAGGATTTCATTCTGGATATTGACCATTTCCTGGTCGTCGCGATCCATGAAATCGACCATCAATCCACTGATGCCCCATTTTTCATACAGGGTGAATGCTTCATCAAGCCCGGGGCATAGTGCAGCCCAGTGCACCCATACCCGGATTCCCACTCCCTTCGATCTGGCATAATCGCATACTTTTTGCATATCCAGTCCATCAACCGGTCGTGTAACATCAACCTCCGTTCCGGGCATATATCCGGTACCGTTATTGACATACCATTCGTGTCCCCCGTGCTCAACTACTGAGTGGTATTCCAGGTTATTGCGTGCACAGAAATCGATATAATACTTATTGGTTTCGAAATTATTCCCGGGGACGATAGTTGAATCCCCGACCACCGTTCCGTTCCACCAGGGCCATGTTGCTTTACCTGGCTTTCACCCTGATTTCATCCTGACCGGGCAATGGCGATAACTTACTCATTAATATGCCATCTTTTTTTGTCAGGTACATTCCTGCATAATCTATCAGGGCCGCTTCAGTAATTGCCAGATAAATACCCTCGAAATAAAAAAGAGCGGGCATATCCATTAGAGTGTCATCCTTTATTTCATTATATCTCAGCTTGCTGTACAATCCCTCATGCGATGTCTGGAAATGGGGAAGAAAAAGCGCCAGGACCATTGGGTTTGCGGATAATTTAAAGGTTGTGTTTTCATCCGTCATTGAAAACGATTTCCATTTTTTCTGTTCCGGAAATTCGTACCTGAAAGCAACGCCGTCATTAAATGCACGGACCACCAGGTTGACCTTTCGGGATGGTGCTTTCCGCTCAACCAGAGGAATAACCACTTCGTTGCAAAAGTTCCGGGCAGTTCTTGTCTTCCCAACCGCCAGTTCATAGGTCTCATCTATTGTCCGATATTCCGGTTTATTTATGGAGATGTTCCTGCCAAATTCGCCGGTTTCCTTAAAACAGAGGGCAAGCTTTGAATCTTCAACCAGCATTTTTCCCTTGTATGAAACCGAATAGGAGGGACAACCGGTTTTTATTCCGAAAGTAAAGACGATTTGACCATCAGGGGATTTAAGTTCAAGAAATGACAACACTTTAGATTTATGTCCTGGCATAAAATCTAAATCCGGGTGAATGTTTTTTTCAAATGAAGTGTGAATACCT
>JBGPAO010000229.1:0-5916 GCA_041480755.1 Bacteroidia bacterium | reverse complement strand
CCCATTGCAAATCCTCTTATGTAAAGAGAGATCATGATGGAATGCATCTCGCTCAGAAAGGAAAGCTTAGTGTTCAGGTAAAAGCTGAATGACAATAAGATAACTCCTACCAGGCCGGGTAATTTAGGATTCACCCTGTCGGATATCCTGCCTGATATTGGTGCAACAATTCCCTGTATTATACCAACCGGCAGGAATACCGAACCTGCCTGCAATGCAGTATAGCCCATCGAATTCTGAAGATAGATTGGCATGAGGAAAGTACTTCCGAACATGCCAAGGGCGAAAAAAAGCATGATCACATTTCCAAGTCCGAAATTGCGGTTCTTTAGAAGCTTTAAATCGATCAAAGGCTCTTTGATGGTTAATTCCGTTGTAATAAAAATTGCAAGTGCAACAATTGAAACAGCTCCACAGAATAATATATAAGGTGCATGCCAGCCTGCTGAATTTGAACTGGCATTGCCTTCGGATAAGGTATAAAGAGTAAGCGGGAGAAAGATTGAGACTGATGCAAAACCAATGATGTCAAATTTTCTCCTGAAACTGCTTTTGTGTTCTGCTTGTATTATTATCGTAAAGAGCATGGCAAGAATTCCCACCGGTATATTGATATCAAATATCAGCTGCCAGTTGAAATTATCTATCAGGAATCCCCCGATCATAGGACCGAATGAAACGGAAGCAGCAGATGCGATTGCCCAGAAACCAAGGGCAATTCCTCTTTGCTTAACAGGGAACTCCCTTGTTATGATAGCCATACCAAGAGGTTGAATGGTTCCTGCTCCGAGTCCCTGTATGATTCTTGATGTGATAAGCATGTTCTCATTCACTGACATCCCGCAGAGGAAGGAACCTGTTGTAAAAAGCAGGAGTCCGAAAAAATACATGCGCTTATATCCGAATCTGTCAGCAAGCCAGCCGGATGTGGGCAGCATAACTGCCATTGCGAGCATATATGCCGTAATGACCCATTCAATCTTATCCAGCCCGACACCAAATGAAGCCATTATTTTAGGCAACCCTACATTTACAACTGTCGCATCAAGCACAGCCATGAATGTGCCGAACATAACATTTGCAAGGATGAACCATTTATAATATTTGTGACTGGGATGTAAGACTGAATTCTTTTTTCTTACAAGTACTCTTATCCTGTGCGATGGGGTTCTTCGCCTGTCCATGACTATTTTCTTGAAATCTTAACAACAGCTGACATTCCCGATTTGATATTGAAGGATGAAATTTCCGTTTCGTCATATGCAGAGTCAATTGATATCCGCAATGGTATTCGCTGGGTCACTTTGGTGAAATTACCAGAGGCATTATTTGGCGGGATTAAAGAAAAGACAGAAGCGGTACTGGTACCTATATTGAATACTTTTCCGGAGAATTTTTTATGTGGGAAAGCATCAATTGTGAATCTTACATTCTGTCCGTCCTGTATTCCTGAAATCTTGGTTTCTTCAAGATACGCCACTATCCAAAATTCACTTGTATCAGTAATGGTGAACACTGACTGACTTGGCTGCATAATATCACCAGGCAGAAGCCATCTTTTTGCAACAAGACCATTGGCAGGTGAATACAGTTTTGTGTTTTTCAGCTGGGTTTCAATGACTTTTATCTGGGCATCTGCTGTTTTAATGGCAGCTTCAGCGAGGCTTATCTGAGACCTTGAGACCTGCAATAGAGCCCTGGATGCTTCAAGCTGGGCATTGGCAGCCTCATATGCTTTAGTGATGTGATCCATCTGTTCCTCGGTAATGACTTCACCGGCAGCCTGTTTTTTTGCCCTTTCAATATCTTCTGTAGCCCGCTCCAGGTTAATCTCCATAACACGCAGGTTCTTCAGATCCGAATTGTACCTGGCGTCTGCCTGATTCAGGTTTATCCTTGTCTGTTCCCTTGCTGCCTCTGCCTGTTGCTTCTGGGCTATAAGATCTGAACTGTCAAGTACAGCCAGCAGTTCACCTTTGCGGACAAAATCACCTTCATCAGCATAAATTCCCGCTATTCTTCCAAGCATTTTTGAGCTCACGGTTATATTATTTGCATCCACATGAGCATCATCAGTAGTAAAATATTTTGAATAATCCCTGTACCAGAAAATTGCGCCGGTGAGTATTATAAGAATTACCACTCCAACCGGGATATATATCCCGATCTTTCTTTTTTTCGAATCCTGTTCCATATAGTTTTATTAATTAATTATGCATCAAGCTTTTAATAAACAATTCCGTAAATGCGAGAGCCTTGTGTGACAGTTCTGAATATTCAGGTTCATTGATTACCAGTATTTTTTTATCACTGAGAACTGTTAATCTGAGACCTCTTAGCAGGTCCATAAAAAGGGAAGCTGTTTCCGGAATATTATCAATGCTGAATATCTTTTCCTTTTTCCCCTTTTCAAGGATCTCTTTGACAATATTCCTATCCTTTTCTCTGAAGTTTTTCACAGATTCTGCAATCCCTGGCCTCAGATCCGAATATGATTCCGATCGCAGTCTGCCGATATTCAACAATTTTTTAAAATATAAGAGACGTGTTGAAACATATTTCCTTAAACATTCCGCGGGATCATTGATATCTTCAATCGCAGTTTTCAGGTTTTTCATGAATTCTGATTGTTCCTTCTCAATTACTGTTTTATATAAACTCTCTTTATCTGGGAAGTAGTAATAAAGTAATCCCTTGGAAAACCTAAGATCTCCCGCTATTTCCCGCATGGATGTTTTTTCGACACCATAAAGCCCGAACCGTTTCTGAGCAATTTTGATTATTAATTCTGCTTTATCATCATTTGTCTTCCTTTCGTGGTTCATACGAAAAAATTTAAAGGTGCGAATATAACAATCCTTTTGACCATTATGTTCAAATGTTCAACAATTGTTAACATAATAATTGATATCAGGTTGCTTTCTTAATCAGTCATCCAGCCAGAAAACTTCATAATCAGAAGAATGGCCTGTCAATTTGAATTGTCATATTTTATTTCTTAACTTTATTGAAATACTTATGACTATGAAAAAGATAATGTTTCCGTTGGCTATATTTTTTACTCTATCGGTTAATGCGCAGGATTTCTTAATCACTTTTTCCGGAACAGGTGGGGCCAGTACTGTGGATTCTGTTAAAGTAGAGAACCTGATGAAAGACACAGCCATAACCTTAAAAGGCAATGAAGCTTTACACCTGCTGGGGTCCTCAGCCATTAATTCTCCTGTGGAAAAACAATCGTCATATATAAAGATCTACCCGAATCCGATGGCGGAGAGTTCATTAATTGAGATTTACATTCCTGAATCAGGAGCGGCAATTATTTCAATACTCGATATTACAGGGAAACTGGTTTTTCAGATTCAGGAATATCTTGATAATTATCCTCAGGAATTTCAGTTTTCAGGTTTAAACAATGGGGTATATTTTATAAACGTTAAAAGCAATAGTTATAATTTTTCAGGCAGATTAATAAGTTTAAGAAGATCAAACGGGGCAATAAGTTTTGAAAAGGTAAGTGGCAGCATTTCGAGAACTGGTGAAAAAAAATCAGAAACAGATTATATAGGAATTAATGATGTCGTGATGGCATATGACAATGGAGACAGGTTATTGATAACAGGCTATTCAGGTAATTACAGTACCGTAGTGACCGATGTGCCAACAGCAAATAAAACCATAACATTTGATTTCGTACTGTGCGCTTATGGAAGTGTCAATTACTATCCGGTAGTGAAGATAGGGGACCAGGTCTGGATGGCAAAGAACCTGGAGACATCTAAATTAAATGATGGTACTGATATATCTCTTGCCCCGACGGATACTTCGCCCGGTTATCGATATTACAATGATGATCCATTTGGTCCTCATTATGGTGCATTATACAACTGGTACGCGGTTAAAACCGGAAAACTTTGCCCGACAGGCTGGCGCGTGCCATCTGATTTCGATTGGACAGTACTAGTTGTTTATCTTGACGGTATAAGCGTTGCCGGTGGTAAACTCAAAGCAACCGGATCGGTATGGGAGGATCCCAATTGGGGTGCAACCAATGAATCCGGTTTTACTGCCCTTCCGGGGGGTATGTATATCGGTATGTTTCGTAATTTCGGTTACGCTGGTTACTGGTGGTCAGGAACGGAGATACCGGGCGGCTCCTTTGCTTACTACCGGGCCCTTTACAATTCATCAGCCAACGTCCTTCAACCCGATTACATGTTAAGAGGGTATTATTTTTCTATTCGTTGTATTAAAGAGTAATTGGAAAAACCAGTGATCCTGACCACTTCCGGCCGGAGGTTACAGACCATTTATTGCAGGACATAAATATCTGTTATAAAACAAATCAGATCAAGTGTAATGTGACCGGCCAAGGGTGGTCACTGTGTCCGGTTTATGCAATATTTAAGCATTTTTCATGAGAAATAAATGTTTTTCATATATCTTTGCATATAAATATATTTCATAAATAATGACAAAAAATAAACATTTATCACAGAAGACAATTGAAAATAATATTATTTCACGGAAAATAAATATTTTTCATGGAAGACAAGCTCCAGAAAAAGCTACTTTGGTAGGTTATGGTGCAATAATTGACTTCCTGGATTTAGAAGTGCCAATACCTTCCCGACTGGCATTGATAAGTGAAAAACACAGACAGTATCAAACGCCAGAGTGGTTAGTTTTTACTCTACGTCACAAACCGTTGGATTCGCTTTATAGTCATTTAACATTTGCCCTTAAATATGAAGGAATAAATCTGTTGTTTTTCAAAAAACTATTTAAGAAAATCGAAAACGCAGTGATTGAACCTATGGTCATCAAAGAGCCATTCAGCCAGTATAGTCGTAAAATATGGTTTTTATATGAATGGCTAATGCAACGGGTACTTAATATTCCGGACTTAAAAGCGGGGAACTATGTCCCATTAATTGATGAAAAACTGCAGTATGCTATTAGCAAAGGCATTAACTCTAGTCGCCATCGTATTCTTAATAATCTTTCAGGTACTATAAACTTCTGTCCTTTAATTCACAAAACTCACAAGCTTGAGAGTTACATAGCACAAGATCTATCAGGAAAAATCACCAGGATTATAAGGGGGGTTCATAAAGATATTTTATTAAGAACCTCTGCATTTTTATTACTCAAAGACTCAAAAGCATCTTTCAATATTGAAGGAGAAATTCCTTCACATACAAGGGCAAGGCGGTGGGGAAAAGTAATTGGTGAGGCTGGGACCAAACAGTTATCAATTGAAGAACTGGTAAGACTGCAGCAGATTGTTATTGAAAGTAAAAGATTTACAAAAATGGGGATTCGGACTGAGGGAGGTTTTGTTGGAGTCCATGATCGAAATTCAGGGGAACCAATTCCGGACCATATTTCTGCAAAATGGCAGGATTTGGAAATCCTGATGGACGGATTGTTAGAAACTTCATCATTGTTGGAAAAATCGAAATTTAATCCTGTCTTTTCCGCATCTGTTATAGCATTTGGGTTTGTATTTATACACCCTCTTGTTGATGGGAATGGAAGGATCCATCGCTACCTGATTCACCATCTTCTGGCCAGGATGGGATTTGCTCCTCAAGGAATAATATTCCCGGTATCTGCGGCAATTCTTGAGAGAATAGATGATTATCGTAAGGTTCTTGAGTCTTATTCACACCCAATTCTTGATTTTATTGAATGGAGTGAAACAGAAGATCATAATGTACATGTACTAAATGAGACATCTGATTATTATCGATATTTTGATGCAACTCTTCTTGCAGAATTTTTGTATGAATGTGTTGAAAGAACAATTGATAATATTATACCTGAGGAGGTTGGGTACCTTCAGAAATATGATGTAATGAAAGCCTGGCTTGACAATAATTTTGAAATGCCTGATAAGCTGGTAGCTACCTT